>PSRF01000145.1 GCA_003175865.1 Blastocatellia bacterium | reverse complement strand
AGTCGGCTTGGGTGCCTCAGGCTTCCGGCGGCCCGACTGCCCAAACACCTGAAACGTAGCCAGCAGTAACAGCACGAGAAGGAGGGACAAGGAGTGTTTCATGATGGTAAAACCCTGAAGAAGTTTACCCGGACCTGCACAAACATTGATGCGCTGGAGGGCGGAATGGTTTATCGCGAGTGTGCCGAAGTTTAGGAGTACAAGCCATGAGAACCCGGTTCTTCGAGGACTGGAGAGGTAATTTGGATTAGACCTCGACAAGCGCACCCTAGACGTATCTAGGCTCTTTAATAAGGACAGTTAGCAGTCGTAATATGAGCTATCTTTGCTGTTGACTTACACCTGAGGCCAGATGACTCATCTCAGACATGCAATCGTGCGTCCGCCCTCAAGTAACTTCGCCGATGGACTCACGTCCGTCTACCTTGGCAGACCTGATTTCGAAATGGCAAGACAACAGCATCGTGCTTATTGCCAAGCCTTGAGTAGCTGTGGACTTACGCTGACAGTCCTCGAACCGGACGAAAGCTTTCCGGATTCGACGTTTGTTGAAGACACGGCGGTGCTGACGTCGCGGGGTGCGATTATTACGCGCCCGGGCGCACCCAGCCGAAAAGGTGAAGTGGACGAGATCGCTGAGGTGATTCAACAAGCCTATTCAAACGTGACGTTCATTTGCGAGCCAGGCACTCTGGATGGTGGGGACGTTTGTGAGGCCGGTAATCACTACTTCATTGGTCTGTCAGAGCGCACCAATCAGAAAGGCGTGCTTCAACTCAGTGAATACTTGTCTGCGCTCGGATTCACGTCATCCTTGATCGATATTCGTGGCCTCAGTAAGATCCTGCACCTCAAGAGTGGAATTGCGTCTCTTCGTGAGAAGACGTTGGTGCTGATTGAAGAACTGGCCGGTCACAAAGAGTTCACAAAGTACAATCATGTAGTCGTTGGTCAAGCTGCGCAGTACGCAGCAAACTGCGTCGAAATCAATGACTATGTGCTCATCGCTTCGGGCTACGAGGGTTTCCGCGACGAACTGCAAAGACGCGGTTACCAAACAGTCGAGTTGGATATGTCAGAGTTTCAGAAGATGGACGGCGGACTAAGTTGCTTGTCGTTAAGATTCTGATGCATGTTGCTGGAAAGGAGTCGACATGTCAGAAGAGAATTTTGATCGCGTAAAAGCAGTAGCGTTACTGAATAAGATCATGGAAGCAGAGTTAGCTGGTGTTGTCCGTTATACGCACTATGCGCTCATGGTGTTTGGCCATAATCGCATTCCAATTACGAGTTGGTTGAGAGGTGAAGCCAATACTTGTCTTGCGCATGCCAACGAAGCCGGCGAACTGGTAACACATTTTGGAGAACACCCATCGTTGAAGATTGGCGCGCTCTTGGAGACTCACAAACACGGTATTAACGACATTCTGATCGAATCGCTCGAGGCTGAAAGAGAGGGACTCGCTTTGTACCGTGAGTTATTTGAGTTGGTACGTGACCGATCAGTGTTACTGGAAGATTATGCTCGACGAATGATCTCCGAAGAAGAGATGCACGTTGGTGAAGTCAATAAGATGTTGCGTAAACCCGGGGAGATCACAACCTTTCAAACCAGTGGCTAATTGCTGGGAGCGCAGGCGCCCTCGCCTGCAAGTCGCGTTAAACTAGACCTTTTCGAAACCAGCATGCGAGGACGCCTGCGCTCCTAGCAAATCATTGATAAAAGCGCCAGCTTGTTGTGAAGTCACGCGTTAGTTTCTGTTTAGTCAAACTCGCTCTAACCATTTCGATTGGAATTCGATTCTCTTTCAACACTCCATCATTAAATTGCCGATTCGTCATCTTTCCTGAATCGACGAGTTCACGATGTAGCGAATAGATCTGCAGTCCACCAACCAAATACGCAATCTGATAAAGCGGTCCATAACTGCCGTCGAATGAGCGTCGAACCTCGGCCGTTGCGTTGTCGCGTTCATGCCCAACGCGATCGACGAGAAAATCGATGCACTGTTGTGGTGTCATCTTCTCGAGATGGAAGTTGAGCGAGAAGATAATGCGTGCACAGCGATGCATGCGCCAGAAGAGCATTCCGATCTTCTCCTCTGGTTTTTTTGGAAACTTTAGATCCCAGAAAAGTAGCTCCCAATAAAGTGCGCCTCCTTCGGTCCAAAAGGGGGTGCTAAAAACACTGCGATAGGGTTTGTAACGTGCAGACATAAAGCCCTGAAGGTGATGGCCCGGGATCAGTTCATGGAAAACAGTTGCGCGGGAGAAGTATCTGTTGTTACCACGCATGCTCATCATCTTTTGTTCCTGGGCCATCGTGTTGGTCGGAAATGAAACCAGAATCGTTTCCCCACCGAGGAAGAATGGACTGACGAGTTGACGTTCGGGCGTCATCATCTCCATACGCCAGGTGTCTTTCGCCAGTTGAGGAACAGTGACGAGGTCGTTGTCTTCAACAAATTTGATTGCCTCAAGGGCGAGGTCGCGAATCATCTCGGGTTGTTTACCCGGCTCTACGTACTGGTTCTTTACGAATTCGAGCGCCTTCTTCCAATCGTCACCGTAACCCAATTCGTTCGACGCCTTCTTCATTTCGTTTTCACACCACGCCATCTCTTTTTCAGCGATGGCGATCAGTTCTTCAGGCGTGTAAGGGATCATCTCTGACTTCAGCTCACTCATCAGGGCATCGTGGCCGATTGGATCGCCGACGATGTCGCTCGTGTCGCCGGGACGTGCAGCGCTAGATGTTGGTCGTTGGAACCCTTGTCCACCCCCTTGCCCGCCGCCCTGTCCGCCACCTCCCGGACCACCTGGCGCGCGGTTTGGGGTTGGTGCTTGTGTTCCTTCCGTTCGGATGCCCACTACACGCTCTGTAATAAAGGACGCGTAGTTGTTTAGAGATTGGTCGAGTGCCTTGTAGGGCTCTTCATTCCACCAGGTGAAAACTGGGTCGTAACCGTTGTAGAACGTGTACCAGTTGCGCAGGGTGCTACGCAGACCGTTAATGGCATTTGCTGCACGATTGCCAACGGTCTTTTTAACTCGAAGTGGTTCCACACCGGCACCGTCAGTGCCAGCGGACTGGCCGCCGCGACCTTCTGGCCGCAGACCAAGTTCCACTGCTCGGCGTCGATCATCGACTTGCTTGCGTAACTCAGTAAGCAGAGAAGCGACTCTACCGGAATCGATTGGCTCCATTTTGCGTCGTGTTTCTTCGAGATCACCGATGGCTTTGGCGAACGGGACGAGTGGTTCGATTTCAGCAAGTTGTTTGGCTTGAATATCTAACTGCCGTAGTTCGTATTCGAGATGGTTTTTGAAAAGTACGTAGTCAACTTTTCCATCCTGGCTCATTGAATCGAAATCAAGTTTGAGCAGAGACGACAGCCAGTCGTTGTAGAACTGTTTGAAGCGATCGCGTCGGCCCGATGAAAATGAGACTGGATAAGAGCGAGTCAAACTACCGCGATCGACAACGTAGCGCTCAATGACCCCGCGCATTTCGCTGTCGTGCTCCGGGATATCGTTTGCCGAGGCGCTTGCTTCCGGTTTGCGACCATTTGTTGGTCTGGTTCGCGTGGTTTGTGCGAAGGAGAAGGGGATTGACTGACTTACGACAAGAACGATGATCAGACTACACGGTAACGCTTGGAGGTATTTGCGCATGCGAGTCTCCTGAAAATGTCCGATAAGCTTTAGATTGTCGTTGACTTAAATAGTTCAACTCATCGCGTTAAGCGAAATCACGATTGGAGATTGCGAATCTCAACGACAAGCTGACGCTTATCGGCCATTTGTTAAGTGGAACTAGACGCGCTTATGCTAACTCAACACGGTAGGAACCCGCACGGAAAACTGTAATTGGTTTACTAGCGAACGCCTCCGTCCTAAATGGCTGCCGCCTTACGTAACTTCTCATACCACTTCGTTGAGATAGATGATTCCTCACCGCGGTTGAGAGACGCATCCGCTTGTGCGAAAGCATTCAGCACATCGCGGTACGTCGCCTCGCGGGTCTGTCTCCATGCGTCCGCAAACGCAGCCAGGACTTGTGGCATGTAGGAATTGACTCTCACAAAGTCAAGAATCAGATCGTGATTGGCTGTAAAAGAGTGATGTAATTCCGGCATCCGCTCACGAACCGTCGCATCGATGTCCGGACGCTCAAACATCAAACGACCGACGCAGTAACTCAGTCCCTGGGAGTACGCCGTTAATTGGTCATGTTGATCTGGGTCGAACGCATTCGTTGTCGAGATGTTGAAACGAGTACGGAAACAATCAGCAATCTCATTAAGTTCCTCATGGAGTGGATGACGTGAGCCGGAATGGCTCGCTGTCAGCACATTCTGAAACGTCCGCGCTTCAGGTTCTGTTTCTCGGAAACCGTTTGGACCATACATCGGATGCAAGAAGACTCCTGACAAAAACGGATTAGCTACCAATTCGAGCGTTGCGGAGACTGCCCGCCAGGCCCCGGCTTGAACAGAAGGAATGAACCAAAGTGTGGTCGGTTTCGCGAGAATGCGACATTGGTATAGGAGCTCGCAAGCACGTTCGGCATAACCAGCGAGGGGAGTCGCCAGCACGACATGACGAGCGGCTTCAAGTTGGACAGTATGCTGATCGCGCGGAGTGTCGCGTTCGATTATCGCTGCCTCGGTCACGTCGAGCGCGGGCAAAATGTCATGGCGTAGAAACTGTCCAAACTCACCGTTGCCACCGATGATTAAGACTTTATTAGCAGTCATCTCCCTGGGATGCGGCGGCCCGGCGCCGCTTTGTTACAGTGTCTCTTTGCGATTCTTGACTTCTGCTGGAAGGTATCATCCAAAGCACAACGTTCGCTATAACAAAGCGACGGCGGGCCGTTCCAAGGAGATCTCCTCAATGCAACTTGCGCGC
Organism: Blastocatellia bacterium; assembly: GCA_003175865.1. Classification (GTDB taxonomy): domain Bacteria; phylum Acidobacteriota; class Blastocatellia; order Pyrinomonadales; family Pyrinomonadaceae; genus PSRF01. The sequence goes on along the minus strand of PSRF01000145.1, from coordinate 6,632 downwards.
TTTTGCGGGCGTTTGCTATCATCGAGTCTCCGTTAATGAAGCCATGGCAGGGCGTTGCGGTTGTTTTCTAGTAGCTGCCAGTTCAAACTTTTGATAGGACGCTCCGGAAGACCTTCGTTATGAATCGAACAACAACTCGATTCTTTACTTTTTAACTGACGTCCCGCACCACGCGGGGCGCACGACGAAGGCGCTCCTATCGAATCCGATCGAACGAAGTTAACAATTGGTGAATCGCAAATCGTAGGAAATGGCCTTCGGACTTAGGTCTTGGCCTTTGGTCTTTGTTCACTTTGGGGAAAGACGGATGCTCTATGAGTATTGCCAAAGCCCAAAGGCCAAAGACCGAAGACCGGACTTAGAACAGAGGCCAATGTTATGAGTGATATCAACGTACAGCTCAAGGGCGGTCAAGCCGTAGCAATGCCATCGTCATCGACGATTGCAGAAGCTTTGAAAAAACTTGACCGCGACGTTGCGAAGCAAGCGCTGGCTGCTAAAGTGGCTGGACGCGAAGTCGATCTGACGGCGCCACTCGATGTCGTCGCGGAGAATGGCGATGCTGTTCAGATTGAACCTATTGTTCCGCAGACGCGCGATGGTTTGGAAGTATTGCGTCATTCAACCGCACACTTGCTCGCCGCTGCGGTCCTCGATCTATATCCGGGCACGAAGCTGGGTATAGGACCGGCTCTGCTTGATGATCCGCGCTACGGTTTCTTTTACGATGTGATCACGCCCGAGGCTTTGACTGAAGCAGATCTCGCGACGATAGAAAAGCGTATGCGACAGATCGCGAGCAAGAACCTCGCTTACCGTAGGGATGAAATTGCGAAGGCTGAGGCATTGCAGATCTTTTACGATCGTGATGAACCGCTGAAATGTGAGTTGATTGACGAAAAGGCGGGTGAACAAGTCAGTGTCTATTACATTGATGGTTCACCTTTTATCGATTTCTGTCTTGGACCACACGTTCCGAACACCAACAAGCTCAAGGCATTCAAACTGCTGTCTCTCGCTGGTGCCTACTGGAAGGGCGATGCGACGCAACCACAAATGCAGCGCATCTACGGCACGGCTTTCTTTACGCAGGAAGAGCTTGACGCCTGGCTGAAACAACGGGAAGAGGCGGAGAAGCGGGATCACCGGAAACTCGGACGCGAACTCGATCTCTTCTCGATTCAGGAAGAATATGGACAGGGGCTGATCTTTTGGCATCCGAAAGGCGGCGTGATTCGCAAACAGATGGAAGACTATCTCCGCGAGCAGTTACTGGCGCGCGGTTACGGTCTGGTATTTACCCCGCACATCGCAAAGCGCGATTTGTGGTTCATCAGCGGTCACGAACAGAACTACGCTGACTCCATGTTTTCGCCGATGGAGATGGAAGAACAGCAGTTCCGGATCAAGCCGATGAACTGTCCGTTCCACATCGGCATCTACAAATCTGCGCAGCGTTCGTACCGCGATCTGCCTTTACGTTACGCCGAGCTCGGTACGGTTTACCGCGCCGAACTCTCCGGAACGTTACATGGCCTAACGCGCGTGCGGGGATTCACGCAAGACGACGCGCACTTGTTCTGTACGCCTGAAACTGTGCGTGAAGAGATTTTGGGTTGCATCGACTTTGCTCAAGATCTGTTCAAAGTATTCGGTTTCAAAGACATTAAGGTTGAGTTGTCGGTTAGAAACGACGACCCGAAGTATTTGGGCTCGGACGAGGATTGGGAACGAGCTGAAGGCGCGCTGGTCGATGCGCTCAACTCGCGTGGCATCACCTACGAACGAATTGAAGGTGAAGCAGTTTTCTACGGCCCGAAAATTGACATGCGCGTCCAGGATGCAATCGGTAGAACGTGGCAACTGACGACGGTGCAGTTTGATTTCAATTTCCCGAACCGTTTTCAACTCGAGTACATCGGGGAAGACAACAAGCCACATCGACCATTGATGATCCATCGTGCTCTGTTTGGTTCGATGGAGCGTTTCTTTGGTGTCTTGATTGAGCACTATGCAGGTGCGTTTCCGATGTGGCTGGCGCCCGTGCAAGTCGCCGTATTGCCGATTACCGATCGTGTTAACGAATACGCAGAACGTGTTTCGGGTGAGTTGAAAGAAGCGGGGCTGCGTGTTGAGTCGAATCTACGTAGTGAGAAGATCGGCGCGAAGATTCGCGACGCCCAATTACAAAAAGTTCCGTTCATGCTCGTGCTCGGAGATCGAGAAATGGAGCAGAACATAGTTGCGGTAAGAGAACGTGCCAAGGGTGATATTGGTGTGTTGCCGCTTGCAGAATTTAAAGAGAAGGCGCTGCGGCTGGTGCAGACGCGCGCATTAACAAACGATTAGTCCAATGTCCAACGCCCAATGTCCAACGTCGAAGACCGACTTTGGACTTTGGACTTTGGACTTGTGACTCACACTTAGGAGGTGCAGCAATAGCTACAGGTTTTCGTGGTCGCGGTCAGCGTCCTGACAATCGCCGGCTTCCACCGGTGCGTATCAACGAAAGAATTCGCGTGCCTGAAGTACGCGTGATCGGGGAGGAGGGAGAACAGCTTGGGGTAATGGATGTGCGCGACGCTGTGCGCGCGGCGAGAGAGAAAGGACTCGATCTCGTTGAAGTTGCTCCCAATGCCGATCCACCCGTTTGTCGCATTATCGACTTCGGAAAGTTTCAGTACGAGGCGAAGAAGAAGGCCAACGAAGCGAAGAAAAAGCAGGTAACGATCACTGTAAAGGAAGTTAAGTTTCGCCCCGGAACTGATGATCACGATTATGAGTACCGTATGAAGCATGCTCGTGAGTGGCTTCAGGACGGCGATAAAGTGAAAGCAACCATCTGGTTTCGTGGACGCGAGATGAGCCATCGCGAACTCGGTGCGCGCATTCTTGAGAAACTCGAGCATGACCTGGCAGATGTCGGTGAAGTCGAAGCGCGACCCAGGATGGAAGGAAATCAAATGTTTATTGTGCTTGGACCAAGGCGGCACAAGAGCGGTGCGGCACCGAAGCCGGAGGGAGCACCGCCTACGCCACAGGTCGGATAATTAGAACTTTGTTCTTTGTGGTTATGAAACGCCAAGACTATTAGAGAGCCCGGAGCGGTAGCGACGGGTAGCTAGTAGTCAGCTTTGGTAAGTTGAGTGGTAGCTATTCGTCGTTACCGCTCTGGGTTCTCTTAATGGGAACTGCGCCAGAACAAAGTACAAAGATCGATGTATGTTTTTGAAGAAGGAGAGGTGGAATTAAAAATGCCAAAACTTAAAACCCATAAAGGAGCTGCGAAGCGATTTCGCTTAACGGCCACAGGAAAGGTTAAGCGCGGTCATTCGCATGCGCGTCACATCCTGACGAAGAAAACGAACAAGCGAAAGAGGCATCTGGATATCGATGTGTTGGTCTCGCAAGCAGATCACGATCGAGTGATTAATATGCTGCCCTACGGAAGAGATTAACAACCGATTAGAACTTGTTGCGACGAGACGTTTCTCGTCCATTGAAGAAAGGAAACAACAACATGCCTCGAGCAAAACGTGGAAACAAGCGACTCGAAAGACGCAAAAAGATCTTGAAGCTCGCGAAGGGGTACCGCGGCACTAAATCAAAACTCTATCGTTCAGCAAAAGAGTCTGTGGAACGTGGCCTGAATTTCGCCTACAGCGGTCGCAAGCTAAAGAAGCGTGATTTTCGTAGTTTGTGGATTGTGCGTATTGGCGCTGCCGCTCGTTTGAATGGTCTGAACTATTCTCAGTTAATGCATGGTTTGAAACTGGCCAACATAGAACTCGATCGCAAGGTTCTTGCGGACCTGGCTGTCCATCAACCGGAGTCGTTTGCACAGGTGGTGGAGCAAGCAAAGAATGCCCTTCAAACCAACAAGGCAGCAGCGTAATCCAATACCCTGTAGGAGATGATGTCGTGAAACTCCAATCACTCAAGAGTTACCAACTGGTGTTACCGGTTGTGGCGTTGATTGTGGTGCTTGCTTCCGTTTCCGCGTTGGCCCAGGGAAACGGCGCAGTTTCGGTTGATAAGTTCAGTGGTCGGTACGAAGGCACTGCCAAGTCTGCTGATGGGTCATTTCTAAATGTGATCTTCGATCTTAAGAGCGATGGCGGCAAGGTTTCCGGTACCGTAAGCTCCGGCGCGACCACGATAAAGATCATTGATGGAACGCTCGCTGATTCGAAGCTGACTCTCAAACTTGAAGGTCACACTGGTCAGCTGACCGCAAAAGTAGATGGTGAAAAGATCACTGGTGAATGGGTTGAGGGCTCGTCTAAACGTACCGTTGAAGTTAAGAAGGCCGCAGCGGCGAATACTGCCGCTGCCACGCCGAATGACGCTCCGGTTAATTTAACTGGTGATTGGGAAGCGGTGGCGGATGCTCAAGGGCAACCGTTTCCGTTTTCGCTGGTTTTGAAAGTGGACGGCGACAAAGTTACCGGCACCAGTACCTCGCAGCTTGGCGAATCGACGATCACTAATGGGGTATGGAAAGATGGTCACCTCAATTTCGTGCTCGAAAGTCCAAATGGAACGGTCACAATGAGCGCAACAGTCATTGAAGGGAAACTGAGTGGCGAGTTCGATTTCGCGGGTCAGGTTCAGGGTAAGTGGGTAGCGGTTAAGAAAAAATAATCAGTCCTATAGGTCGCATAGGTCCTATGACGGAACGATGACTGACAATCCAAACGGTCTAGTACCGACACAGCAAGTAGAAACGGCACGCAAAGCGTTCGAGCAAGAGTTCGAACGCTTTGCCCGCTTTACCATGGATGCGACCAGCTTGTCTGGGCTAAAACTCGAACAGGCAGTCGCCGAACAACGCCTGCTTGCTGAACTTCGTATACGACACCTTGGTAAGAAGAGTGCGCTCGCTGGTGCCAAGAAGCTGATCGGTAGCGTGCCAGCGGAGCAACGCGCCTCATTTGGACAGTTGGTGCAGTCAACAGAGTCCTCGCTGATTCAAGCGTTGGATGCTGCAGACCAAGCGCTTAAGAACTGGATTGAAGCGGCGCGCACAGCCAGAGAAAGTATCGATGTTACATTGCCTGGCAAGCGGCCGCGTGTCGGTCATCGACATCCGATTACGCTCTTGCGAGAGCGCATCGAAGATATCTTCGTTGCACTCGGCTATGCAATCGAAGATGACCGTGAAATCGAAACTGACTTCTACAATTTCACAGCGCTGAATATTCCCAATAATCATCCGGCGCGCGCACCACAAGATACTTTTTACACGACTGACGGGTTCGCACTCCGTTCCCAAACGTCGACGGTCCAGATCCATGCGATGCAGCGGCGGGGTGCGCCAGTTCGCATGATTGCGCCGGGACGTGTATTTCGTCGCGACACTCCAGACCCAACGCATAACCCGATGTTCTTTCAAGTGGAAGGCCTGTGTGTCGATCGTGGCATCACCATGGCCCATCTAAAGGGAACTGTGGCCGAATTTCTGCGTCGAATGTTTGGACCCGACACAGTGACGCGTTTTCGTCCGTCTTACTTTCCGTTTACTGAACCGAGCGCAGAATTTGATTTCAGTTGCTTTAAATGTAAGGGAAGCGGCTGTCGAATCTGCAAGAACTCGGGCTGGATTGAACTTGGTGGATCGGGAATGGTGCATCCGAACGTGTTACGCGCGGTTGGTATCGACCCACAAGAGTTTTCCGGTTTCGCGTTCGGACTTGGAATCGATCGAATGGCAGCACTGATGTACGGTCTCGACGACATCAGGTTGCTGTTCGAGAACGACATTAGGTTTTTAGAGAAGTTTTCTTAAAGAAAACGTCCGTAGTCAGTGGTCAGTTGTCCGTTGCACAACTAACCACGGACAACGGACTACTGACTACGGACAATGTTTATAAGCTACAACTGGCTTCGCGAATTAACCGATACAAGACTTACGGCGGTCGAATTGAGGGAACGGCTGACTATGGTTGGTCTCGCGATCGACGCCGTCGAGGAATTTGATCAGGATGCGGTGCTCGACGTCGAAGTGCCTTCAAATCGGCCAGACTGCTTGTCGCATGTCGGGATTGCTCGAGAGGTCGCGGTTATCGAGCGTGGCACGTTCACACTACCATCTGGCAATACTCCGCCGATCGCTGGACGTGCTTCAGACCTGACCTCGGTCGAAATCATCGACACAGACCTGTGTCCGCGTTATTCAGCACGTCTGGTCCAGGGAGTTCGAATTGCGCCGTCGCCCGATTGGTTGGTGAAAAAGCTCGAAAGCATCGGACAACGTCCAATTAACAACGTAGCCGACATTACTAATTATGTGCTGCATGAAATGGGCCAACCGCTGCATGCCTTCGATTTTCAGAAACTTGGCTGTAGACGAATCGTCGTGCGACGTGCCGCCGCTGGCGAGAAGTTAAAAACTCTTGACGGTGTCGAGCGAGTGCTAACGACGGACATGCTCGTCATTGCCGACGCTGAGAAACCGGTCGCGCTAGCTGGCATCATGGGCGGTGAAGACTCTGAAATCTCCGAGAGCACAACCGATGTATTGATCGAGAGCGCTTACTTCAATCCAGACTCCGTCCGTCGCACCGCTCGCGCGCTGGGCATGGATACCGAAGCATCAAGGCGTTTCGAAAGGGGTGCCGACATCGAAAATG
>PSRF01000228.1 GCA_003175865.1 Blastocatellia bacterium | reverse complement strand
TCCTGATCTTTGTTGGCGTTCTTAAGTGGGGGCCAAAAGAAATTTCCGAGGGGGTCGCTCAACTCGTCACGCCAACAACCCTGGCTGCCTCAAAGAATGCATTCAGCATAAAAGTGAAACCCGGAACGGCCCGTGTTCCAAAAGGCTCGGACCAGGACATCCTCGCCACACTCATTAATTTCGACTCACAAGCCGTTACCATCTATGCAAGGAGGCTCGGGTCAAAAGATGACTTTCAGGGCCAAACAATGGAGCCTGCGAAAGCACGCAACGATTTTCGCTTCTCGATCTTCAACATTCAGGATTCGATGGAATACTTCGTTGAGTCGAACACAGTTAAGTCCGAGGTGTTCAAACTGACTGTCGTGGATCTGCCGTACGTCAAACAACTCGACATAACGCTCAACTTTCCCTCTTTCACACATCTGCCCGCCAAGGTGTTGGAAGACGGCGGCGACATCGCTGCTCTCAAAGGTACAGTCGCAACAATCGCAACTCATCTCACCGGAAGGGTTCGCGCAGCAAGAATTGTTTTCCAGGATGGACGCAAATCGGAAATGCACCAACAAGGCAGCGACTTTGTTGGTGAACTCACAGTCAGCGGCAACTCAACTTATTACATCGAGCTCGTAAGCCTCGATGGAGAGAGTTATCGCGGTTCAAACGAATACGACGTAACGATTCTTGAAGATCAACCTCCAACCATCTCGTTTGATAAGCCTGGACGCGATCGAAAAGCGACGAACCTTGAAGAGGTTTTCACGCAGGCGCGTGCAGAAGACGATTATGGTGTTCTGTCGATGGATCTCCATTTCTCCGTTAACGGTGGCGAAGAAAAGAAGGTCAATCTTCAACAACTCACGCATGAGTCGGCCCGCACTCTGACGGGTGCCTACACCTTCTTCCTCGAGGAGTTCAATCTCAAACCTGGTGACTTCATCTCGTATTTTGCCAAGGCTCGCGACGCAAATAACGAAGCAACCAGCGACATTTACTTCATCGAAGTGAAGCCGTTTGAAATGGAATACCGTCAGTCGCAGCAACAAGGTGGCGGTGGGCAGGGCGGGGGAGATCAGGATCAGAATGCTTTGTCGCGACGACAGAAGGATTTGATCGCTGCAACGCACAAGTTAATTCGCGAGAGTGAGAAGTACTCCGATCAGGAACGCAAAGATGGATATGAGACCGTTGCGGCGGGACAGGAAAAACTTCGTACTGACACACTCGAGTTTATCGATCGAATGGGCCGTCGAGATCTTGAAGGTCAAAAACAAGTAGCGGAAATGGCGGAGGATCTTCGTCAGGCTGCGAAAGAGATGGAAGGCGCTCCCTCACCACTGCGTCAGCAATCCGGCAAGGATGCACTACCACCCGAACAACGCGCACTGCAAAAACTACTTGCTGCTGATGCGATCTTCCGTCAGGTGCAAGTCGCTTTTGGTAATCAGAGCAGTGGCGGCGGTGGTGCGCAGCGTCAACAACAGGAGCTCGCTGGGTTGTTTGAACTCGAACTGGACAAGATGAAGAACCAGTACGAGACCGTGCAACGCGAGCAACGTCAACAAGCTGAACAGCAGAAGAGTGAAGCCGAACGGCGTCTCGAAGAACTTGCACGACGTCAGGAACAAGCGATTGAGGAACAGAGACGACGCGCGCAACAGGGTCCCGCAAATGGCTCCAGCGGAAATCAGCGACAACAACAGGAATTAATTGACGAAGCTCGTCGCGCAGCACGTGAACTTGAACGCTTGTCTCGTGAACGACGTGATCCAGAACTGCAGGAACTCAGTCGACAGTTGAATCAAACCGCCGACGAGATGCAAAAAGCGCAAGCTGCGGGGCGTACGAATTCCGGTGAAGCAATCTCACAAAACGAGCGCGCGTTGGATCGACTCCGTCAGGCACAGGAACGACTGCAACAGATGAATGGGTCTGCAGCCGGTCAACAAAACACGCGCAGTGGACAGTCTGGTCGTGATCAAATCAGTGACTTACGTCAACGTGCGGCGCAAGCGGCTGCACGCCAACGTGAGATCGCCAAAGATGTAGAGAACCTCGCACGGCGCGGCGGCCAAAACGGCCAGGATGAAAACTCGAGAAAAGCGCGTGAGCAATTGGCGGAACGCAAAGACACCCTTGCGGATTCAGTGAATAATTTGCAGCAGGATCTCGAAGGGGCAGCTCGTGGGATGGGACAACAGCGTGCAGGTCGCCAGTTGAAAGATGCAGCAGACTCGATCGCGCGCGATCGTGTGGCGGAAAGAATTCGCGAGGGCAAACAGAATCTGAATGGTGCTCAGAGCGGCAATGCGCGAAACGATGAGCGCGCAATTGAACGAAGTTTGAATAACGTTTCGGAACGTCTGCAGGCGGCGGAACAGAGCGCGCGGTCGTCCGCCGGGAACAACGCTGAAGACACGTTGGACCGCACGCGACAACTCGCAGATAACCTCGAGTCTCTGCGTCGTCGTTTGGATGAGAACGCACGCAATGGCAATCAAAACCGACAAGGACAGCAGCAAGGTTCGCAGCGTGGACTACAGCAGGGACAACAGTCCGCACAGCAGTCGGGCCAGCCAAATCAACAAGGCCAACAAGGACAGTCAGGACCACAACAGGGTGGCTCACAAGATGGCTCGCCGGGTGGACAGCGAAACAATCAATCATACAGCGGGTCTCAATGGGGCGGTGGTAATTGGGGCGACAATCGACAACTACCCTCAGAAATTCGTGAGTGGCTGCGTGAAGCGCAGGAACTTCGAAGACAGATTGGGCCGACGGCGACTGGACCAGTCATCCGTTTCGATGACGCTATTAAAGAATTACAGCGGTTGGCGGATGGACATATGGAAGGCGATGCTGCAACCGCAGCGTTGTTGAAGGCGGATGTAATCGAACCGTTGCGTCAACTCGAGCTTGAGTTGAGTAGACAGCTCCAACTTCAAAGCGGTCGTACCAACTTGCGTCTGCGGGATGAAGGCTCTGCTCCAGAAAAATATCGGAAAGCAGTTGAAGAATATTATCGAAGACTCTCTGGTGCAAAGACTCGTCAATGAGTCGCGAACTTTGTTCATTGGTAACGAGGAAGAAATTTATCGTTTATGATTTATCAGCTTTCATTTCTCATTTTCACTTGATTATTTTCACCGACAAAGACGACAACCGCTGGCTTCGTAAACGAATAATGATAAATGGTGGTTCAACTTCGAAGTGCAACCAGGGAAATACCACTCACGGAAGTGAGTGGATGGTTCAGGTCTTTTCTACAACAAACGCACGAAGAAGTTTACGCGCTCGCGAACGATCTTGAAATGTAAGACTCAAGTTGCTTTCGCAAGCGCGTAAACTTCTTTTCTGTTCTCTTATAAAAAGGACTTTAAGAGTCCACCAACTGCCGTTGGTGGTATTCAAGCGTTGCACCACCAAATTTGAATTCGCGAATGATGAATAAATGAAAGATTATTTGTTGAACCAGGGGCTCGAGGAATGTTTTTAAAGCAGCATCGATATAAAGCGCTGGTCTCTCTCGCGTTACTCGCACTCACATTACTGACGACGGTGGGTCAGAGTCCGGACGATTTTCAAAACTTCCGTCAGCGTCGTCGCAATGAAGGACTACCCAATGATCAGACCGGAGCATCGTTTGGGGAGTACACTTTCGTGCGCACGATCTACGATTCCCCTGCACGCGCGTATGGATATGGGTACTACGGACGCCGCGGTGGCACGTGGTCCACTGATTATCCGAACGCAGATAACAACTTTATAGTCGGTCTGCGCGAATGGGCTGGCACAAATCTCAAGATCGCCCCACGCCCGGAACAAATTCCCATCATGGACGATCGGATTTTCGACTATCCGATCATCTATTTTGTCGAGCCCGGGTTTCTCGAATTGTCGGATGAACAAGCAGCACGCCTGCGAGAATATGTAGCGCGCGGTGGGTTCATGTTCTTTGACGATTTCTGGGGCGTGTACGAATGGGAAAACCTGGAAACACAGCTCAAAAAGATTTGGCCTGAGGGTGGTTACACACCGAAAGACTTGCCACTGTCGCATCCAATCTTCCATTCCTATCTCGACGTCGAAGAAGTTGTCCAGGTACCTAATATTTACAACGCCCAGCGCGGTGTAACGTCGGAAAAGGGTGGCATCGTTCCTCATTACATGGGCGTTGAAGATCCGCACAGTCGCATCGTTACGTTCATCTCATTCAACTGCGATCTTGGTGATGCGTGGGAATGGATTAACGATCCGAGCTATCCCGTCAAATACGGATTGCCGGCTTACAAATTAGGAATCAATGTTGTGATCTACGCAATGAGCCACTGACTGAAATTTTAGATTTTAGATTTCTGATTTTCGATTGGCATCTCACCATGCGCCCGAAACCGCCCGTGCACGATCCCTCAATTCCTCCCCGCTCTTCGTCCCGAACTTGAACGGCACCTCAAAACAAAACTTCGCCCAGCTTATCGAGACCAAATTTTCGAATTTCTCTCCAAAAATAGTATTGACCTTCGTAGCCAATTCGACTAGCATCCCGCCCACAAAAATCAGAGCTTTGCCAGGCTAAATGTCTTTGTCATGGAAGAGCTGATTCTCAGTTCAAAGAATTGCAGTTATCACCTCTTCGTCTCGGTTTGTTTAGGCGTCACCGCTTACGTTTCCCTCAGCTATACCGGGATAGGCGGCCAATTAAGAACTGATCAACTTCAGAAATACCTCTTCAAAAGAACAACAAAATAGTCACGTACATAGACGCTCGCGCCCCAAACCGCGTCGCTGCTAACCGCAAACAAACATCACTCGTTGTTTTTTTCTTAACCGACGGCAAGCGGCGATGCTTGCGAAAGAGAATCGAAACATCCCCCGTCAACCCGACCTGATCTTTCACATGCCCGATGGATGGTTAGGAACGGCCGCACAGTAGAGCGCTTTTCTTAACCCTCTGGTGTAAGGAGAAAAAATGAGAAACCCACGGCTACACTCGACTGTTATTCGCATCCTCATCGTACTCCCTCTCGTTTTAAGTTTTGTCTTGATGTCAATTTTTTCAGGATCGAGAAGCAAAGCGAGCAACAACAAAACGGTTCGCACTCAACCCGGTGGAAAACACAAACGTTCAAGCGACAAAAGCAGCGCCAAAATCAACTTGGTAAACAATTGGCTTCCGCTCCGCGACGATGATGACGAGGACGAAGACGAAAACTCAAAAGTTGGAGAAACAGCTGCTGCATCCCAGGAGGTCTACGGACCATTTGATTACGACCTTTTCCTCGAACGCGAGAAAGCCGGCGAGTTTCCGCCTCAAGGCGGCGATGTTCCTGTGGTTTCACCCAACGACGCCCTAACGAATAACAATACTGGTGCAACCGGTACTGCGAACTTTACTCAAAGCGAAACCACGCTCGTTGCTTTCGGCAACACTGTAGTCGTTGGCTTCAACGACTCGGGGTCAAACTCGGGAGGTACAAATAAGTTCACCGGGTTTTCTCGTTCCACTGACGGAGGAGCAACCTTCACCGACGGCGGAACGTTACCTACAAACCCAAACGGCGATGCGGGCGATCCGGTGATGGCCCGGAATGAAAGTAATGGCCGAATCTTCTTTTCGACACTTCAATTCTCCGGCTCAGGTGTCGACATATTTCATTCCGACGACAACGGTGTGACGTGGTCGGCACCCGTCCAGGGAGCACCAGGAAAGTCAGGTACCCAGGACAAAGAATGGATCGTCGTTGATAACTATCCAGGTGCCGGTAACGGTAATGTCTACCACGTCGAACGCGACTTCGGTAGTGGCAACGGAATCTTTTTCTTCCGCTCAACTGACAACGGCAATACGTTTGGTCCCAGTGGCGGTACCCTGATTGCTTCCGGTAATCAAGGTGCTTTCGTCGACGTTGCTCCTGATCACTCCGTCTACGCTTTTTGGTGGGCCGGGACGAGCATTCAGGTGCGAAAGTCAACCGATCAGGGCCTGACGTTCGGTGCACCAGTGGCAGTCGTCACTGGCCTCGTTGGTGGAACTAACGGTGATCTGGGCTTAACGGGCATTAGACAAGGAACCGCTACTGCCTCAGGTTTCCGCAGCAGTGAGTTCCCCCATGCTGCGATCAATCCGGTCAACGGCAACGTCTACGTAACCTTCGCTAATAAGGGCGCCGGTACAGACAAGGCGGACATATTCGTCGTTCAGTCGACCA
>PSRF01000340.1 GCA_003175865.1 Blastocatellia bacterium | reverse complement strand
ACGAGTAGTCGAAACTGGCGGTGTCGATCGTTCTAATCTGCCTATTCTCTTGCGTGCGAAAGTAAATCTTACGCTGCAGCTGATCGTAGACAATACTCCACTGCGTCCCACTTCCCTGGGCTACGTTGCTCAGAATGTCGAACGCATAATTGATTGCTTCTTGATCATTTCGTTTCTCTGTTGCGAAGGCCTGTGTTCGACGAGCAGCTCGATAGAACCGATCAAGTGAGTCTGAACCCAGGGCCTTTTCGGCCGTCGCAGCCTTTAGATAGGCGATCGATTTCGCATAGGTGTCATTCGTCAGGGTTTGAATCGCCAGTTCCTCTCCAGTGTGAGCAACCAACTCGCCGTTCAAGAATTCAATCGTGACCGCGTGCCCAAACTTGTCGCCGATCAAAAAGTGGACCTTCACGTCAGAATCGATGCGAACTTTGCGAGCATTGGCAATCGCTTCCTCCACTGTTGCGGATGTATCGAGCTCATATTGAATCCATTCCTGCGTGTCGATTGCCGGTAGATTTTTATCTAGTGGGTATTTAGTTTCGTCGAGCCACAACTCTTCGACTACCAGCCCGGCTTCGTTCATGCCGCCAGTTGGATTCTCACGACCGTATTGATTGAAAGTTACGCTGCCATAAAGCGATACCCACCTAGCCGGTTTCGGGAAATCACCACCAGTCGAGACCTTCGCGACGCCATGTTTATTTACGAAGATCAGACCATCACCAATGTCCCAGTCGTAATTCCTACCGAAGAGAACTCGATCCTTCGTCGTTAGACAGAAGGTTGTGCAGGCAAAGGAAGAGTTGATCGAAAAAGTAAGTACGAGCAACGCGGACACGAGCAGCGACTTCATCGCGGACCTCCTTGACTGTTATTCTCAACTTCTGTCACAGAAAACAATTTCGGACCAAGTTACACCGAATATACGTTCAACTAATTACAGGCGGACGAGCCATTCGATATGTCGTGTGGACCCTGCGTTAAGGCGTTCCTTTGTGGCGACAAGCGCTTCTGGAAATGTGCTAGATTTCAGTAGTGATTCACGATCGTCAATTCCCCTCAATATCGTTCTGGCAGTTTCAGCTTATCGGCTGGAGTTGCTTCTACCTGCTAACGATGGTTGCGGCTGCTCCTTACCTCAAGCAGCCGGATGTTTTCATCGAAAATAGTGTCTGGGTGTTAGTGCTCTTTGCGTCGAGTTGGTTGCTGAAGCCTGCCTGCCGGGCATCACTGCAAAGGCGACGGCCATGGTTTATTCACGAAGTACACGCTCTTCTTTTCGCTTTGATACTCGCTGCGGTCACGGAGGTCGTGGTCGATCTTCTACTTATTCGAGGTCAGCCAAGTGACTGGTCGGGACTACCGCTCGACTTCGTTCAGAACGCCGTGGTCCTATTTCTGTGGTGCAATATCTATTTCGGGAGCAAGCAATGGCAAGAGATGTCTCAACAACGTGAACGCATGTTGCGGGCAGAGTCCGAACTGCGTGAAGCCAAGCTTAATGCCCTACGATATCAACTGAATCCTCACTTTCTCTTTAACGCATTGAACGCTGTCTCAACGCTTGTGTTGGAGCGAGACTCAGAACGCGCTACGCGCATGTTGTCGAGAATTGGGAGTCTGCTGCGACGAACGCTTGAGGAAGAATCAGTTGCTGAGATCTCACTCGCTCAAGAGCTCGACTTCACTAGTCAATATCTCGAAGTCGAACAGATTAGATTAGGTGAACGACTTCGTGTCAGGACGGATGTCCAGTCCGACACGATCGAAGCAGTCGTACCGATCATGCTACTTCAGCCGCTGGCTGAGAACGCCGTACTCCATGGAATTGCGCCGGAAGTTAATGGAGGCGAGCTCTTGATTCGAAGTTCAAGAGTCGATTCACGCTTGCATCTGCTCGTCAAAAACTCTGGTGTGCGGCGTTATGGCGAACGTGCAACGCGCGGTATTGGACTTAAGAATTGTATTGAACGGTTAAAGGCGATCTATGGAACGGATTATCGTCTCGAGTTCAATTGGCCCAACGAAGGTGGATGCGAAGTGAGGTTGGATCTGCCTTTCAGAACGCAGTAGAGTTTTGACTCTCTCCACATCGTGTCCGTAGCAAGTTTTCAATTTTTTCCCGAAAGGTTTTACCCTTTTGGCGGTCTGCAACGCTGCGTGTTCTGTGTCTTTGCGGTTTTATTTACACTTGAGTAACAGTCAAACACGGTGCACGCAGCGTAGAGAAACAAACGGAACGGATTTTTATTCATGCGCGCATTAATAGTCGATGATGAACCGTTGGCGCGTAAAGGCGTTCTCTTGCGGCTCAGGAGGTTCAAAGATATCCAAGTTGTAGGTGAATGCGGTGATGGCGCAAGCGCGATCACAAAAATACTTACGCTTGCTCCGGACCTGATTTTTCTGGATGTGCAGATGCCGGAAATGGATGGGTTTGAAGTTCTTCGGGCGTTGCCAGCCGAGGCTGTCCCGGCCGTTATATTTCTCACCGCGTATGAGCAGCATGCGGTGCGGGCCTTCGACGTACACGCGCTTGATTACCTGGTGAAGCCAGTTGACGACGAGAGGTTCCTCGCCGCGGTCAATCGCGCACTCAAGCTGGGCCAATCGCAGTTCAAGAACAACGTGCTTCGGCTCCTCGATGACCGCTCGGGAAACTATGTATCGCGCTTTCCAGTGCGCACCGGCCAACGAATTCAAATTGTTCAAACGGAAGAGATTGATTGGATCAGCGCCTCAGGAGACTATGCTGAGTTGCATGCACGTGGAAAGATCTACCTCATTCGTGAAACGATGAACTCGCTCCAGCAAAAACTTAGCCCGGCGATGTTTGTACGCATCCACCGATCGCGGATCATACGCGGCGACTTCATTCGCGAATTGCGATTGATCGACAACCGCGAATATATCGTGAAGCTCTCGGATGGTTCCGAGCATCGCTCCAGTCGTACTTACGCTGATCAACTTGAAGGTTGGTTGGAATAAGAATGTCGTCTGGACGTGCCAGGCCTAATCAAGCGTTAAGTTTTCGGTTAGCTCAACGAAGAGTCACAGTCGATCCGTTCGTGCTGAAAGAGATAATGCGATGGGAACTTCTCAAACGTTTGAGCCAACAGATGGCGTGTGGAGTCAATTGGCTAAGGAGATTGGCGGACAGTTTTTGAACGCGCTGCCTGACTATTACTACCTCGGAGGAATTGGCCCAACAGTCCATCTTAAAGTCGAGGAGTGGTCAATTGTTTTGGAAGGCTACAAGCAGTCGACCCCCGATGTTGAACGACGGCATCTGCCAGAAATCATCCGGATGAGGGCGCCATACAACGACAAAGACAGCTTTCGATTCATCATATGGCGGAAGAATTTGCTATCAGGCCTGGGAAAAATTCTTGGTATGCAAGACGTTGAAATAGGCGATCCGGGATTTGATGATGAGTTCATCATTCAGTGTAACGACGAAGTCAAGCTCCGAGCCCTTTTTGCCAATGCTCGGATCAAGCAGTTGCTTCACAGCCAACCTTACGTGTTCTTCCAGAATCGGGAGGGCGAAAGCCAACCAAGCTCGACACTCTTAAATACTGCGAATACTGAACTCTACTTTCTGCCGCGCTATGATCAAACGCAGGATTGTGCGTTGCTTAAGTCGTTGTTCGAGTTGTTTAGCGAAACACTTAGGCAGCTGCGAAGCATAGGGTCTGCCTGAGCTGGGAAGGCGGGTCTCTCAGCTGACCGTTTCGCGAAAGTCGTTGTCTCATTTCAAGCCAATCCCATAATCACTGAGAAAATTCGAATATGAGGAGGATTGTGTTAAGGTAAGGAACGAAATTCTCGAACGTGCGACGGGAGAAAAAGCTGACGGCGCTACTTGACATTCTGTCATGGTCGTCAATGCTGATCTTGCCTGAAACCTTCTTTTTAGGTGACGCGGCGACACGTCCTAAGCCGCAGTACCAGTCGGCTCTTAAACTCGATCAGAACTAACCCGGTGAGCGGAAGCATATCCCCCAACACGACGCTCGCACACTACACGATCCTGTCGAAGATCGGCGCAGGCGGCATGGGTGAGGTCTATCGTGCGCGTGACACCAGGTTAAATCGCGACGTTGCGATCAAAATTTTGCCTGCCAATTTCACCGGTGATCCGGATCGCTTGAAGAGATTCGAACAAGAGGCACTGGCTACTTCGGCGCTGAACCATCCGAACATTCTTACCGTCTATGACATTGGCACATACGAAAAATCGCCATTCATAGTTGCTGAATTACTCGAGGGCGAGGAGCTTCGAGAGCAACTCAACCACGGTGGCCCACCACAACGAAAGGCGATCGATTATGCACAGCAAGTGGCGCGTGGTCTCGCAGCAGCGCACAACAGAGGAATCACGCATCGCGATCTTAAGCCTGAGAATCTCTTTGTCACGACCGACGGTCGAGTGAAGATTCTTGATTTCGGTCTCGCTAAGTTGCGTCCGCAGCGTAATGAAGGAATTAGTTCAGAGATAGCGACGGAGAAACAGATTACTGATCCCGGCACGGTGATGGGCACGGTTGGTTATATGTCGCCTGAACAAGTTCGCGGACAGGTCGTTGATCATCGTTCCGACATCTTCAGTTTTGGCTCAATCCTCTACGAAATGCTGAGTGGTCAACGAGCGTTTCAAAAAGAGACGATGGCTGAAACGATGACCGCGATCCTGAAAGAGGAGCCAATCGAGCTGAGTGTGACCAGCGCAAAAATTAATCCGGCGTTGGAAAAAATCGTTCGACGCTGCATGGAAAAGAAACCGGAGCACCGCTTCCAGTCAGCGAGCGACCTCGGTTTTGCGATAGAAGCCTTGTCTGAGCCGTCCGGAGTTCAACGATCGACTCAGACTCCATTGACCAAAGCGACAAAGATAGATTCGCGAAGAGGGCTTATTTTAATCGGTGCGGTTGCACTTGTATTTGCGGTAGTGACGGCAGCGTTTCTAATCGGACGATCAACATCCAGACCAAATGTCAATGCACTCGTTCGCAGCGTGACGATTACACTCACTACACCTTTGGCCATGGGTAAGTATTGTCCATTAGGTATCGGACGCACAGCTCTCGCTTTGTCTCCAGATGGGGCCACGCTGGTCTATGTAGGTGAGCAGAATGGTAAGTCGCAACTGTTTGCGCGCCCCTTCGATTCATTTAATGCCCGACCGATCGCCGGAACTGAAGGGGCATACGCCCCTTTCTTCTCACCCGATGGTCGTTGGGTTGCTTACTTTGCGGCAAACACGTTGCAAAAAGTTTCAATTGAAGGTGGTCAACCGATCACGCTCTGCGAGGCCAGGAATGCGCAAGGAGGAACCTGGGGAGGAGGAGACAAGATTCTCTTCGCCGACGGCGAAGGCACAAAACTAGTGAGCATTTCCGCTTCGGGCGGACAGCCCGAAGTCTTGATTAACGAAAGCGCACTTACTCCACCAGATTGGGGGTTTAGTCATCCTGAATTTTTACCCGATGGCGATAGGGTCTTACTCACAATCTGGCGGACCTACAACCCGGACGGCTTTCGTACCGCAGCACTCTCCCTAAAGACTCGTAAACTCCAGCCCGTGCTTGATGGCAGCACCGGTGCCCATTACGTTTCTACCGGACATCTAGTTTACGCCCACAGCGGCACGTTGTTAGCCGCACCTTTTGACATTGGGAGTGCAACTGTCAAAGGTCCTGGAGTTACACTAGTCGAAAATGTGCGCAGCGAAGAGTGGGGAGCCATTCAATTTGCACTTTCAATGGACGGCACTCTCGTCTATATCTCAGGTGGACCTGCATGGATCGGTAAACTTGTTTGGGTTGATCGCAGTGGCAACACCACACCAATAAATGCACCGGCGCGTGCGTACCAGAACTTTGCTCTTTCACCAGACGGACAACGAGTTGCCGTCGAGATCTCCGAGGCTACTCACGACATTTACCTGATCGATTTCGCGCGCGGTGGTCTAATCCGATTTACAAATACAGGAGAGAACGGATGTCCACGCTGGACAAATGATGGGAAAAACATCTCGTTCGTGCGCCATACCGCTCAGGGCTTTGAAGTTATTTCGAAGTCGATTGATTCCGGATCAGAGGAGACTTACATGCGCCGGGACAACGGAGACATCCAGGCGTGGTCACCTGATGGGAAGACCCTGCTTTACATGGTTATCTCTGCGGAAACAAGTCTCGACTTATGGGTAAAGACTGGAAGTGAGCCGGGCAAACCATGGCTGGCAACAAAGTTCAGTGAGTTGTTGGCGAGCTTTTCGCAGGACGGGAAGTATGTTGCTTATACATCCGATGAGTCCGGCCAATACGAGATTTACGTAAGGGCAGCTTCGGGTGAAGGGGCCAAGTGGCAGATTTCATCTGAAGGCGGTGAAGAGCCGCTGTGGTCCAAGAATGGTCGCGAGCTGTTCTATCGCAATGGGCCAAAATGGATGGCGGTTGACGTTACTACCGAACCAGGATTTAAGTCCGGCACGCCGCACATTATGTTCGAGGGTCCATACATGAACATCCCCGGTTTTTCCTATGATGTTGCTTCTGATGGACGATTCTTGATCCTGGAAGAGAACTATAAACAGCCACCCACGTTACAAGTGCAAGCAATATTGAATTGGGGCGAAGAATTGAAGCGCCGTGTAGCAGTCAGATAGAAACGAAACCTGCATTCTGGAAGCGACAGTTGTGAAGGGCGCGATTAAATTGGTTTCGTTTGAAGTTCATTGAATAGGTTAAAAGGAGTGCCCCATGAGTTTAAAAAGAATTTTCCCACTAATCCTTGTCATGCTTTATGTCACTACATCTGTAGTCGCTCAGGAGGCAAAACCAAAGCCTGAGCACTTTGGTGCAACCGCTTATTCTCTGCAACGCGGTGCAAGGATGGTAAACGTCGACGTTCGGATTAAGGCATACACTGACGATGCAACAACGAAACAACTCGCCGGCGCCCTCGTTGAAGGAGGGCAAGACGCATTGACCAAAGCTCTGGAGAAACAGGATGAGATCGGTGGTATCCGGCTCACCGGTCATGTTGGCTTCTATGACTTCAAGCTTATTCGATCAAGAAAGACCCCAACTGGCCGCCGGATTGTCCTGGTTTGCGATCGGCCGCTTCAATTTGCAGAGGTATATAGTGGTAGCAGGTCCAGTGACTACACACTGGGGATCCTTATTCTCGATCTGAAAAAGAATGAAAAAGGCAAGGAAGTGGGAACCGGTACTCTTTATTATGCTGCGAAAGTAAAGATTAAGAATGGCAAGACCATTCAGATCGAGCACTTCCAGATTGATCCAATTCGTTTGGTCAACGTGAAGAAATATAACGACTAGTATGTCCCCTTCGATGATCTCAGATTTCAGGTCTTAGATCTCAAAAAGAGTGACTGATTGTCGACATTTCACTCCTTCGGAGTAAAAATCAGTTCGTCGACAGATGAATGAATAAAGACCTCGAAGCTAATAGCACTCTGTCTCACTACCGCATTGTCTCAAGACTTGGTGCGGGCGGAATGGGTGAGGTTTACCTGGCCCATGACACCAAACTCGACCGCAAGGTCGCAATCAAATTTCTCAACCCGGAATTCAGCAAGGACGAAGACAAACTGAACCGCTTTGTGCGTGAAGCCAAGGCTGCATCCGCGCTGAACCATCCCAACATTCTCACTGTCTATGACATCGGTGAAGTCGATGGCAAGAACTACATCGCGACAGAGCTTATCGACGGAACAACATTGCGACAGCATCTCGCGCAGAAAGAACCGTTGCCGCTGAACACAATTTTGAAGATCGGCGTGCAGATGGCAGAGGCATTGTCCGCCGCGCATCAGGCAGGCATCATTCATCGCGACATCAAGCCCGAGAACATAATGATTCGCCGCGATGGGTATGCGAAGGTCCTCGACTTTGGGTTAGCAAAGCTCGCAGAACCCGGAGCGGTACCGACCGGGTCAAGCGGCAGTGAGGACGCAACGCGGATCCAGATCAACACCAGTCCTGGTGTCGTGATGGGCACCGTTTCCTACATGTCGCCGGAACAAGCGCGTGGTAATCCCACCGATGAGCGCACGGACATCTGGAGCCTCGGTGTTGTGTTGTATGAGATGTTGGCCAGGCGAGTTCCCTTCACCGGCGACACCACGAGTCACACTATTGTCTCGATACTCGAGAAAGAACCGCTCGCGCTTGAAAACGCACCGGCTGAATTGCAACGCATTGTTCGCAAGGCTCTCACCAAAGACTTAGACATGCGTTATCAATCGGCGCGCGATCTTTTAATCGACTTGAAGAACCTGCGTCGCGATCTCGACA
>PSRF01000233.1 GCA_003175865.1 Blastocatellia bacterium | reverse complement strand
ACCGACAACAAAAAAGCAGAAGCGAAAGCGATGCTGGCTGAATTAAAGAACACGGAGAAGGTTGAGCCACAGAAGACTACGACGCCTAAAAGAAAACGTCCCTAGTCTCGAGTTCTGGTAACCAAAAATCTAAGGTCGCGGTTTTCCGCCGCGGCCTTTTCATTTTGCTGAAGTACCTCCCTACGCGCTCATCTGCGTCGGCCCGCATCTCCCTTTATTCTGTAAGAAATACCGCAGTTTTGGCCGGAAACTTGATTGTTGACACTCTGAGCGTTCAAACAGTACTATGAGTGTGCAACGGTGTTGTGCGCGCACCGACTGTCTGAACTGCTTCAAGTCTTACCTCGGCGCTACATCGACAAGACTCCTAAACTATCTGGGCAGCCCAGGATAAGTACTGCTACCTACCAATGTCAGCCAAACTCGGCGAAATCCTTGTTCGCGAAAATCTCATTAGCCCACAGCACCTAAGAGAGGCACTTGATTACCAGCGTGAGCATGGTGGTCGGCTCGGATTCAATCTCGTCAAGCTCGGCCTCGTGAGCGACGAGATGATTACCGCCGTTCTCTCACGGCAGTATGGGATTCCCTCTGTCAACCTCGACCTCTTTCATATTGATCAGTCGGTACTTCGACTCATCCCTCAGGAAGTTGCACAGAAATACTCTGTCCTGCCGCTCTCTCGCGTCGGTGCAACTCTGACGCTTGCGATGGTTGATCCGACGAATGTCTTTGCGATGGACGACATCAAGTTCATGACCGGGTTGAATGTCGAACCTGTTGTTGTCGCCGAAGCAAGCATTCAGCAAGCGATTTCCAAGTACTACGGAACTTCGCGCGAGATCGAGCTCGCGATGAGCCCCGATGAAGTCGCGCGAGAGGCCGCACAGGCATCAGCAAATGGCGGCATCACGCATGCCGACCTGGTCTCGCTTGACAGTATTGATTTCGACTCGGGCCCATCAGAAGACGTCGAGCTTCTGGACGACAACGAAGAGATCGATCTCTCCACACTGTCAAAGATGAGCGAGGACGCACCTGTTGTGCGGCTCACTAATGTTCTACTCGTCGATGCTCTACGTCGTGGCGCATCAGACATCCACATTGAACCTTACGAGAAAGAACTTCGCATTCGCTTGCGCATTGACGGCGTCCTCTACGATGTAATGCACCCGCCTCTCAAACTGCGCGACGCATTGATCTCACGCGTCAAAATCATGTCGAGGCTAGACATATCTGAGAAGCGTCTCCCCCAAGACGGTCGAATCAAAATCAGAGTCAAAATCGATTCGCGTTCTCGCGAACTCGACTTCCGTGTTTCGACGCTGCCGACTCTGTTTGGTGAAAAAGTGGTTCTGCGCATGTTGGACAAGCAGAACCTGATGCTCGACATGACAAAGCTCGGGTTTGAGCCCGATTCCCTGGTGAAGTTTCAGCGCAACATCGCCAAGCCTTACGGGATGGTGCTCGTAACCGGACCAACCGGAAGTGGTAAGACAAACACTCTGTACTCCGCACTGCAGTCTCTGAACACCGTCGACACCAACATTATGACCGCGGAGGATCCGGTTGAATTTAATTTGCAGGGCATCAACCAGGTTCAAATGAAGGAGCAGATCGGACTTAACTTTGCTGCGGCACTTCGTTCGTTTCTGCGGCAGGACCCGAATATCATTCTCGTCGGCGAAATCCGTGATTTCGAAACGGCAGAAATCGCCATCAAAGCTGCACTCACCGGACACCTCGTACTATCCACACTACACACTAACGACGCACCCTCAACTATCTCCCGCCTGATGAACATGGGTATTGAGCCATTCCTTGTGGCCACTAGTGTCAACCTCATTCAGGCTCAACGTCTCATACGAAGAGTCTGCAAAGACTGCGTACAAGAACATCCAAATCCGCCAGAGGCCTTGATTGAAGTAGGTTTCTCAGCGGAAGAAGCGAAGACATTGAAGACCTACAAAGGCAAGGGTTGTGCGACTTGTAACAACACTGGCTACAAAGGTCGCATTGGTCTTTACGAGGTCATGGAAGTTACCGACGAAATTCGCGAACTGATCTTAATCGGTGCTTCTGCACTTGAACTAAGAAAGAAGGCGATCGACGACGGCATGATCACGTTGCGTAATTCCGGATTACAGAAGATTCGAAATGGCGTAACGACAATTGAAGAAGTCGTCCGTGAAACTGTCGCCTAAGGGAGGAGCTATGGTTCGAATAACGACATTCTGTTTGTTGGTGCTGCTTTCGGTCGGAATCATATTGCCGTATGCAAACTCGGCACACGGAATTCGACAAAGCGCACAGATGGGCCAACGCAATCACCACCGCTACCACTCGAGAGCCTGGTGGCGAAGATATCGCGCGCGCATGCGCCGCAAGCGAGCGGCGGCAGCTTTGGCTCACAGAAACGCACTGCTTGCGGTGCCGACCAATATTCAGGTTGGTGATCTGGGCAATGTAGTTATTTCTCAATCCCCCATGACTATCACGTCGACTCCTTCTCGCGTAGCACCCAACGCCCCAGTCCCAATGAGCCTGACAACGCCGCTTACGCTGCCGGTCTCGGCTCCAGCGACTGCAAGCGTTCCCAGGACTCTGACGACTACTCCGACAGTTCAAGTCGCTGTAACGACGTCTACAGCTCCCGTAACCCAGACCGCGCCGGTCCCGGTTGCGAGCTCAACAAACGTTGCCTCTTTGAAACCGAAAGCGAAGAGCGCTATCGCACTGCCAGGACAGATGAATCTCGCTGTCGTGGCACTGAGCCGACCGAACCCTGCATTTCTAACTTCGCGCGAAGCAAGCCGGATGCTTGCCGGTGTCGACATCGGAGATCTTCGTCGCATCGTGATCGACAAGATGGTCGTAGCTGGTGGTTGGGTGATAAACGACTACGTCAGCGACGTGAACGGCGCGCGTGTGTTCGTCGTTTTAGCGCGAACACCAAAGGATGCGCGTGAACCTGAAAAGGTATGGACATTCTATTTCACTGAGATGGGTGGTCGCATTTACGGATTAACCACAGATTCAGCTGTTGAGAATTCAGATCGTATGGCAGAGGAAGCAGAGCGCGTGATCACTGCACTGCATGCAAGAGCTGAAGCGAACAAGTAGTTGATTGTTCACCACTACGATTTGACTAACAGAAGGAAACAACAATGCGATTGAACGAAAACGTTCCGCAGATTTCGCTATCCGAATTACTGCGACGACTTTCAGAACTTGGTGGCTCTGACCTGCATATCACTACTGGGTCAGCGCCACAGGTTCGTGTCGATGGTCATCTTCGTCCACTCGAAGGTTATCGAATTCTAACTTCAGCAGACACCAAACAACTTGCTTATTCAGTTCTGACTGACGCGCAGAAGCATCGATTCGAAGAGAATCTCGAACTCGACTTCTCTTTCGGCGTCAAAGGACTGTCGCGTTTTCGCGCCAACCTGTTCAATCAGCGAGGCGCAGTTGGTGCTGTTTTTCGCGCCATCCCTTATGAAATCAGAGCGTTTGAAGAACTCGGACTTCCGCAAGTCGTCAAAACTCTCTGCGACAAGCCGAGAGGGTTGATTCTGGTTACTGGTCCAACCGGTTCCGGCAAATCAACAACGCTCGCCGCGATGATCGACAAAATCAATCGCGATCGGCACGAGCACATCCTAACTATCGAGGACCCAATTGAGTTCTTGCATAACCACAAGAACTGTCTGGTCAATCAGCGCGAGGTCAACGCCGATACGCATGGTTTTTCGGACGCGCTTCGTACGGCCTTGCGCCAGGATCCGGACATCGTTCTCGTGGGCGAAATGCGTGACCTCGAAACAATCGAAGCTGCGTTACGTATTGCCGAAACAGGTCACCTTACTCTGGCAACACTGCACACCAACTCTGCCGCTTCGACAATAAACCGTATTATCGATGTCTTCCCATCTGACCAGCAGGCGCAGGTTCGCGCACAGCTTTCACTAGTGTTGGAAGGAATTCTTTGTCAGGCGCTATTGCCAAAGGCCGAAGGAAAAGGCCGCGCGATGGCACTTGAAATCATGATTCCAAACGGCGCTATCAGAAACCTCATTCGCGAAGACAAGGTCCACCAGATTTATTCGATGATGCAAACTGGCCAGGACAAGTATGGAATGCAGACCTTCAATCAAGCCCTTGCCACGCTCTATCACAAACGCCAGATCTCGTTGGACACTGCTTTGCAACGTTCCTCTAACGTCGACGAGTTACGCGAGCTAATCGATAGAGGCTCCGGTCTTAACACGGGCAGCGCGCCGGCTAAACCACACCCCAGCCCTTACGCACAGGCGCGACCAATCGGCACCCCGCCGACATTGAATAGATAGAAACTCTGGAGCTCACAGCTATGCCTACTTACGTTTTCAAAGGCCGCAACCGAATGAATGAGATTGTTGTCGGCGAACGTGTCGCCGACAACCGCGAGGCCCTACGTCAAATCCTCAGACGCGAACAGGTCACGCTTACCTCCGTTAAGGAAAAGGGCCGCGAAATAGGCATACCGAAAATTGGCGGCCGCAAGAGAGTAAAGGCAAAAGATCTGTCGATCTTCACCCGGCAGTTTTCCGTCATGATCGACGCTGGTCTCCCGCTGGTCCAATGTCTCGAAATTCTCGCGCAACAGCAGGACAACAAATACTTTCAACAGGTTCTTCTACAGGTCCGTCAGGACGTCGAGGAAGGATCGACGTTAGCAGCGGCGATGGCGCGACACCCGAACGTGTTTGATCAGTTATACGCAAACATGGTTGAGGCTGGTGAAACTGGCGGTATTCTTGACCTGATCCTTCAACGCTTGTCGACGTTCATCGAAAAGATCGTCAAACTGAAACGCGACATTGTTTCGGCGATGATTTACCCAACGGCAGTCGTGTTGTTAGCGATTGTTGCGGTGGCAGTGATCATGATCGTTGTGATCCCGCAGTTTCAAAACATCTTCCTGGGCCTGCTTGGGCCAGGCGAGCAGTTGCCATTGCCGACGCGCATCGTCGTCGCCTTCAGTAACTTTCTCGCCGGATGGGGAGGTCTGGCGATTCTCGTGTCGGTTATTGGTGCGGCGATCGGAATTCGTTTCTATTACAAGACGCCTAATGGCCGGCGCTTGATTGATCGCTTGATGCTTAAGATTCCTATTTTGGGAGACATCTTCCGGAAGATCGCTGTTGCCAGATTTTCGCGAACGCTGTCAACGCTGCTTTCTTCTGGTGTACCAATTCTTCAGTCACTCGACATCACGGCGCGCACGTCAGGAAACGTGATTATCGAGGAAGCGATTGGGAAAGTTCGAGCGGGCGTTGAGCGGGGCGAAAGTTTTGTCGAACCATTAAAAGCAACTGAAGTGTTCCCACACATGGTTGCACAGATGATTGGTATCGGCGAGCAAACCGGTGCACTCGACGCGATGCTGGGCAAGATCGCGGACTTCTACGAGCAGGAAGTTGATTCAGCTATCGCAAATCTGTTGACGTTGATCGAACCGATTCTGATCGGTTTTCTTGGCGTAACGATTGGATCAATTGTCATTGCGATGTACCTGCCGCTGTTTACACTTATCGGCAAGCTTTCGCAGGGGCACTAAGCAGGCGGGCGTCTAATATTCGAGAGGGTCCGCTGCAAGTCGAGCGGACCCTTTTTTATTGCTGATTGTTGATTGCTGATTGCTGATTTGGAGTTAGGACTTAGGTTAAGAGTAGAAATTACGTCACCACGGTTGTCACTCAAGAATGATTCTGTGCTAGCGAAGATCGAAGATCCAAGACCAAATCCAAATCAGCAATCAGCAATCGGCAATCAGCAATTTCGTGATAGGCTCTTACCCCAATGACCGTCCACGAGACAGTCGAATCAGCAAGTCCTACCCGCACAAAACTGCGATGGCTGGTCGTTGGTCGGCTAGCGACCGCCTTGGTCCTAATCATTGTTGGAACGCTCTGGAGTCGTTCGGGCAACCACACGGTCCCACTCCGTAACGCGCTATCCCTACTCGCGATTATCTCCGTAATCACAATCAGTTATCTGGCGATTCTGCAATTGTCGGACAAGCTCCTCGCTCAAGCCAGACTCCAATTCGCTATTGATGTCGTTTTGGTCACCTGGTTGGTTTGGAATTCGGGCGTTATCCACTCACCATACATCGCTCTTTACATCCTTGTGATCTCGATCTCGAGTTTGTTTCTCGGACCGCGCGACGCAATCGTGACTTCCGTAGGTTGCGCCACCGCTTTCACTCTCTGCGCAACCGCCTTGGCATTACCAGCGAGCGGATCTTCAAATCTTGTTGACGGCTCCATTTCACAGACCGTCCAGGCTGTTGGTCTGTTCGACATCGCCTTTCTCGTAGTTGGACTTCTCTCTGCGCGTTTAGCGGAGCGACAGTCG
Source organism: Blastocatellia bacterium (assembly GCA_003175865.1). Classification (GTDB taxonomy): domain Bacteria; phylum Acidobacteriota; class Blastocatellia; order Pyrinomonadales; family Pyrinomonadaceae; genus PSRF01. The sequence goes on along the minus strand of PSRF01000233.1, from coordinate 3,005 downwards.
CGATCAGATGTGCGACTCATGGTCGCCACCCAATCACTCGCAAACTTACGCGCACTTCACGAACGCATCGTTGAGTCGATCCGTTCCGGTGTTGTAACGACTGATTTGGAAGGTCGAATTTACACGTTCAATGCTGCTGCAGAAGAAATCACTGGATACGCGGAGGAGGCGGTACGCGGCAAGGACGCATCTATCATCTTTGGCGGCCTGACAGATCAGATCCAAGCATCGATAAAAGCAGCCGACACCGGTCAGACAAGTCCACGGTTTGAAACTGACTGTCTAACGAGTGAGGGAATGCGTCTGCGATTGGGCTTCAGCATGTCGCCGCTATTTTCTGAGGCTAATGAAACGACTGGCATGGTCATCACCTTTCAGGATTTGACGCAGGTCCGGTCTTTGGAGGAGACGACAAGGAGGCAAGATCGTCTCGCAGCAATCGGAAGGATGGCTGCTTCGATTGCGCATGAGATCCGAAATCCACTTGCTGCAATGCGTGGATCTATTCAGATGTTGCGTTCTGAAATGGACAATGATTCCTCGCAGGCCGAACTGATGGAAATTATTTTGCGTGAATCTGACCGTCTAAACCGCATTATCACTGACTTCCTGACGTATGCTCGGCCGCGAGCGATTAGTCACGCCAATGTGGATGTTGGCGATCTACTACATCAGACATTCGCGCTGCTAAGGCACAGTCCTGAAATTACGGACACTCAGCAACTTGTTGAAGATCTTCCCAACACAGGGTTACTTGCTGAGGCAGACGCCGGTCAGTTGAAACAAGTCTTTTGGAACCTTGCGCGTAATGCATTGCAGGCCATGCCTAATGGAGGCACCTTAACAACGCGTCTGCAGATGAATTCAAACAATCGTATTCGAATCGAGTTTTCCGACACCGGACGAGGCATGTCGCCAGAGCAAGTCGAGCACTTGTTCGAGCCGTTTTCTTCAACCACTGGAGGTACGGGTCTAGGGCTCTCAATTGTTTATCAAATCATTCGCGAACATGGTGGTACAATCACCGTGCGTAGTCTGGAGGGTCAAGGGACTACGATCCAGGTCGAATTACCAGTGTCCACAGCAAAAACAGAAGTTAGTGCGCCAGCTATCGCGCCATAGCTGCTGTACTCAAACCAGTTCTTCCCACACATAAGTTATGGCCAATCTTCTAATCGTCGATGATGAACTCGGAATGCGGCAGTTTCTGACGCACTTGTTTCAACGCGATGGCCACGCCGTTCGAGTTGCTGAGAACGGACGTCAGGCAATGGAGTTATTACGTGAGGCTCCGGCCGATCTGATTGTCTCTGATATCAGAATGCCTGACATGGGTGGCGTAGATCTGCTGCGTGAGGCGCGCGCGTTTCTTCCAGAAGTAGAAGTCATCATGATGACCGCTTTTGCGAATGTCGACACTGCACGCGAAGCGTTCTTGCTGGGCGCTTATGACTTTGTGCAGAAGCCATTCGACAACGACTTATTGCGAGAAACAGTTGCGAGGGCACTCGAAAAGATTTCGCTCGTTAAAGAAAAGGCGGCTCTACTCGAAGAGAATAAGGCACTCATCCATGGCCAACGCACCAGAGGAAAGCTCGGTAACATCATTGGTCGCAGCACACGCATGCTCTCGCTGTACCAAATGATTGAAACAGTGGCCCAAGTGCAGTCGACTGTCTTGGTGACAGGTGAATCTGGAACTGGGAAGGAACTGGTTGCGCGTGCAATTCACGACATGAGTCCACGCGCAGAGAAGCCGTTTGTCTCAGTTAACTGTGGAGCGTTTACCGAAACACTGTTGGAGTCGGAACTTTTCGGATACGTGAAGGGTTCATTCACGGGCGCCAACGCGAATCGCAAAGGACTCTTTGAAGCCGCTAACAGCGGAACCATCTTCCTCGACGAAATTGGTGAGATGTCCCCGGCGATGCAGGTAAAACTGCTGCGTGTGTTACAGGAAAGAAAGGTCAGGCCAGTTGGAGCAACTGAGGAGACTCTCGTTGATACTCGTGTGATTGCGGCCACGAACCGTGATCTAGCCAGCATGGTCACGGCGGGTACCTTCCGTGAAGATCTGTATTACCGAATTTCCGTTATCCCGATCGAACTCCCACCACTGCGAGAGCGTGCCGAGGACATTTCAGAATTGGCCACACACTTCGTCGACAAATTCTGTGCGGCAACAGGGCGAAAGCTATCAATCAGCGAATCAGCGATGCGATTGCTCGAACGATATTCATGGCCGGGCAACGTACGCGAACTCGAACACACGATTGAACGCGCAGTTGCCCTCGAAGGCACCTCGGCGATCCAACCTGAGCGTTTGCCGGAAAAGATTACGAACTACAACCCCTATCGGGTAGCTGACGCGATGGAGTTTCCAGAAGAAGGAATCAACCTCACCGCTCACTTGGACCAACTCGAAAAGTCTTACGTGGTGGAAGCACTACGAAGAACCGCTGGTAATCAAACGAATGCAGCCGAACTCTTGCGCATGTCAGTTCGCTCGCTGCGTCACCTCCTCGACAAGCACGGAATCCGAGGACTCACGGCCCAAATGCGCGACGAGCGTCGTAGCCCCGACTCGAATCCTCGTCGTCGATCAACTGACCCAAATCCCCGTCGGCGCAGTGACGACAGCGGTGAATTTGCGGCTGGGGCTGGAGAAGGTCTCACTTGACAGGAACCTGACATTAACCGTCATAGGGTCGCTGCCATAATTTGTCAATTCCTTCAGTTACCCTGCGTTTTCCTCAAATAATCCCCTAAAAACTAAAGTTTTGAGCGGACTGCTGGTCCATGTCTCAACTGGCACGGTGGTTGTTGTGGCAAGGGTGGACACTTCGCGCTCTGCGCGGCAACACAGACACTGGGAAGCCGTTGGCGCGACTAGATTAGTAAACCCTATTTCTCTTAAGGAGCACCCCAAAGAATGACTAGCAAACGCCAAGAAGGCTTTTCGTTGATCGAACTTTTGATCGTTGTTGCGATCATCGGCATCATCG
>PSRF01000404.1 GCA_003175865.1 Blastocatellia bacterium | reverse complement strand
TAAGATTCGAAATTCAGCTTCCTGTCCTCGCTTTGACAACCTGCTTCAGAAACCTCTCGGCAACCTTTCCGGCCACCGTCCCACCCAGCGAACTCAACTTACCAGTTGCGACTACCAAACCGCTGCGACGGTCAACAGCCGTGTAGACATACATCGTAAACAAGTCGTGGCGAAGTTCCAGTATCACATCAGCCGAGTTCAAATCACGAGTAACCGACAGATTCAGAAGAGCAAACTCTTTTCGCTTTTGTAGCTTATCTTCAACAACTGCACCTTTCACCAGCAATGAATTGGATCTGACAAAGATTGACCGAGCAGACCTCAGCACTGTAGTCGGATCTGATGCTGGTCCAAATGTCGTAATCCGTGTCCGTGTCGCTGGAGCTGAAGGTTTACCAGTAACAGTGTCATCCGGTTGTGCCTTTACGGGTTGCGCGTTTGCTGCAACAGCAAAGAGACCAGCCCAAAGGACCCATACAACGACACACACAATATTTAATCGTTTGCATTTCATCTTCTTTTCTCCCGCTGACTAGTATCGGTGCCGAAGATCAAGCGAGAGCAAACGCATGTGACACTTCTTCATTTGTCACACCTCTACTCACCCTTCAGTACAGACGTTGAAAGGACTACTCAAGCTCTTCTGTCGGACCGCGTACGTCTCGTGCGCCTCGTTTCATAATCGGTACTTGGGCAGAATCGATTTCAAGCGCACGAGACGTGCGAGGTCCGACAGAAGAGCTTTACTGATTTGTTCGACGGTCCTACTAAAGAGCCATCTGAACTTCTCTAGCGTCTACATTTTTTTGTACAACCCAACAACCCTTCGTAGTGAGAAGCGCATCTCAGCGATGAAAATCAAATTGAGCACCTCCCCGGGCTCAACCAACTAAAAACAAACTGTTCGGATGTTGAGGTAAGCGGATCTCTCCCCAAGGTTGAAGTCTGTCCATTTGCTGAGAACAAAATGAGTTCTCCGGAGGTGGCTTATGAGTCGCCGTGTGCTTCTGTGTTTGTTTTGCCTTTCGTGCCTGGTCCTTGTGGTTGTTCAAGACACGAGTGCGCGTTATGAGATCTCCGTCAACGAAAGCGCCACAAGGTTTTTCTTTAAACAACTCGCACCTGAGGTTTCGCTTGTAATCGATAACGGGCAAAAACATTCGAGCGAAGTTGTCGTCCGCGTCGAGATATTGAGTCCTGACAACAAAGTTGTCGGTACAACCGAGCGCCACGTCGAACTCAAATCGGGTTCGAACAAAATTCCTTTTGTTCTTCCGTTTCATACACGAAGCCTCTCGCCTGACGAAGACAGTAAGATTCTCTGGTATCGCCTCCGTTATCGCATCTCGGATCCGTCAACTGTCAACAAAACGACGCTCGCCGAAGGATTGATCTCGCTTTCGGCAATCACTCCCGGGTTATTTGAGTTGCGCGTGATTGCACCCGGTTATGTTTATGGAGGCACCGCGTACCAGGCTCGCGTTCTCGCTCGCCATCCACTCACACATCGTCCTGCAGAAGGCGTCGACATAAAGGCCGCTATCACGATTGACGATACAAACAAGACAACCCTGATCGGCTCGGCTACAACAGATCGCGATGGCTTCGCCGACTTGAATTTCAAACTGCCACGACAATTAAACGATGACTTCGAACTCAAAATCGAAGGCACTCGCGGAATCACACGGGTCGCAGTCTCACAGGACATCGATGTTTTCAAGGTGTCACAGCTAATCGTCTCCACTGACAAACCTCTTTATCAACCCGGACAAACCGTGCACTCGCGGGTGTTGATGCTTGGACCAAATAAACTCGCCGTTGCTTCGAAAGACATCACCGTTACAGTAACTGATCCCGAGGACACAGTTGTTTTTTCGCGAGAATTAAGAACGTCGCGATTTGGTATTGCGAGTGCAGATTGGGCAGTTCCAACCACTACGCGACTTGGGGACTATCGGCTGAAGTTTGAAGCTGACGACGAGGAGTTGAATCAAACGACAGTCAAGGTAAGTCGTTACGACCTGCCGACATTCGCAGTCGAAGTAAAACCGGACCGGTCTTACTACCTTCCAGGTCAGCATGCGACCGTTCGTGTAAGAGCAGATTACTTGTTTGGCCAACCTGTCACGCGCGGTCACGTAAAAGTTGTTAGAGAAGATGAGCGTAGCTGGAATTATCGCGAACAAAAATACGATGTTACTGAGGGAGATAAATACGAAGGAGACACTGACGCCGACGGTTACTTCACGGCGAAAATCGATCTCAAAAACGACCACAAAGAAATTGCAGACGAGGATTATCGACGTTTCAAGGATCTTTCGTACGCCGCTTACTTCACTGACCCAAGCACAAATAGGACTGAACAGCGACGCTTCAATCTCCGAGTCACAAGGGAAGCTATTCACATCTACGTGGTGCACCTTGGGAATAACTATTACGAAAACCCGCGCATGCCGATCCGTTTTTATCTTTCTACTTTTTATGCAGACGGTGAACCAGCGCCATGTAATGTAACGATCCGCAACGCTGAAGGTGCGGGTCCGGTTGTCGCCCGCGTTAAAACTAATGCCTATGGTGTGGGAAAGATCGATCAACTTCGTATTCATCCCGCTCGCCAACAAAACACGCTCACGCTTGCTGTTCTCGCGGAAGATCAATCAGGAAGAACCGGCAAACACTCTGAGGATTTCGATTTCCGTGATGCACCAGGTCTGCAGCTCTCAACTGACAAAAGCTTATTCAGACCTGGGGAACCAATTTCACTCGAAATCAAATCAACTGAACTGAATTTTCCGCTCACTGTCACCGTCAGCAGAAATGCCTCGGTTCTCAAGTCACAAACAGTTCGTCTTCATAACAACCGCGCATCAGTTTTGATTCCTTACCAGCCCGACTTCAAAGACCAGCTATTGATCCAAGCTTATGCTGATCTTGGTGAGGAACGGCTGATTGCCGACAGTCGATCGATACTCTATCCGAGAAATCGCGACCTGACACTGAAGCTGCAAACAGCTAAAACCTATAAACCAGGCGAACAGGCGCACGTTACCTTTGAAGCGAAGAGTGCTGAGGGTCGTAACGTCGAGAGCGCACTTGGAGTAGTAGTGCTCGATAAAGCTGTCGAGGAACGTGTGCGCACTAATGAAGATTTCGGCTCGCGCAGCGCAGGGTTTTATCGAGATATTTCAGGTCTGCTTGGCTATGGCGATTCACTTGGGTTTATTACGCGAAAGGTGTTGGACCAGGTTGGCCTCTCAAAAGAAATTTCGTCCGACCTGGATCTCGCGGCAGAAGTACTGCTCAACCAAAACGGCGCGAACTCGCCGAATGTTTTTGGGAGCGATAACTACGAACAGAATCTCGCCAGTCTTTTCTTACCACCCATTGGACAACAGCTTGACCCTCTCAAGAAAGCCCTGACGAAGTCATACGAGCAAACCAAGATATACCCGACCGCAGTTGCCGCCGTCCGCAGAGTAGCACTTGATGCTGGCATTGATTTCGATTCGTTAAAAGACCCGTGGGGTAGCGCTTACCGCGCATCATTCGAAGTGGATCATGCTGCCGACGTCTTCTCAATGACGACAGCAGGTCCTGACAAGAGTTTTGGTACGGAGGACGATTTTGCAGTTCTCCAATTAAGTTGGCCCTACTTTCGACCCATCGGAGAAGCAATCGACCAGGCAGTTCGCGAATACCATGTCAGGACCGGATCATTCATTCGCGACTACAACGCTCTGCGTGATGAGTTAAGACCTAAGGGAATCGATCTGCAAACGCTTCAAGATCGTTGGTCTCGTCCTTATGAGTTCCGCTTCGAGGTCGAAGGAAGTCAATTTGCAATTTCTGTCTGGAGTAGTGTTCCTCAAGGAGCTGGCGACAATACTGATAAAGATGAATTCAAACTGTGGCACTCCACTATCGATTATTTCGCGGAGAGGCGCGCGCAAATCGATTCGATTCTAACCAAACATTTCCACGACACAGGGCAATTTCCGATTAACGAAACTGAGCTCAAAGGTGCTTTACAGTCCGCCAACGTCGATCTCGAAACTCTCAAAGATCCCTGGACCAGGCGTTACTACGCCACGTTCCAGCAGGTCTCATACTACGGAGATAACGTCAGCGTTGAATCGCGGGCAGTTTACGGTCAGTCAAGCAGTGAAAAGGTCAAGATAACTCCGGTTACCAAAACCGCAACAGTGATCAAGATGCGCAGCGGAGGTGCTGACGGAGTCGAGGGCACAAACGATGACTTCGATGTAGCTACGTTCAGTACGACGGTCACCGAACAATCGGCGAAGGATAGGTCACCAGAGAGGCCACGGATCAGCACAACTCACATGGGCGCAACTGGAGCGATCACAGGAAGAGTTGATGACCCCCTGGGCGCAGCCATACCGGGCGCAACGATCGAAGCCAAACGACAGAGTACTGACGAGGTGTTTAGTGCGAAGACCGATGACAGTGGGAGATACCTCCTACGCAATCTGCCAGCCGGCATTTACGAATTCAAAGTTAGTGCCTCCGCCTTCAAGCCTGCGGTGATTACAAACATTCTTGTTCGCTCCTCCGATCTAGTGGAGATCAACGTGACCCTCGAAGTTGGAGCTGTAGCTGAGACAGTCTCTGTGGTTAGTGGCTCTGATTCGGTCTCCTACCTGAATGCATCAGTTGCACAAACAATTTCTCGCTCCAACCTTGTGCTCTTAGCTCCGGGCCTCGTCGGAGCCAAACAGCAAATCTTCACCCCGCGACTGAGGGAATATTTTCCCGAAACCCTCCTCTGGCAACCGGAACTCACCACCGATAAGAAGGGCCGGGCGCAACTGGATTTCAAACTCGCCGACAACATAACCACCTGGAAACTGTCGGTGATCGGCTCAACGGAAAACGGAGAACTGGGGATAGCCGATACCGAAATCCGCGCCTTCCAGCCCTTCTTTGCCGAACTGGATCCACCACGTGTTCTCACCGAAGGCGACGAGATAGCGTTGCCTGTAGTACTCCGAAACTATCTGGACAAGAAACAGCCAGTAGACCTGCAACTAGCTCCACAAGCGTGGTTCAGGAGTCTTGACGGAACAAGGAAACAGGTTGAAGTTCCGGCAAGGGATTCTTCAACTTCATCCTTCAAGATTCAAACCACTGCGTCAGTCATTGACGGCAAACAACAAGTTACAGCGATCGGATCCGACCTTAGTGATGCCATAGTGAAACCGATAACCGTTCATCCTGACGGGGAGGAAAAAGCAGAAACAGCAACCGCACTTCTAACCGAATCGACATTACTACAATTCGCTTTACCTGCAGACACAATCGCAAACTCTTCTCATGTTGAATTGAAGGTGTATCCGAACCTGACAAGCCACATTTACGAGAGTGTCGAAGCCATAATGAAGCGACCATACGGCTGTGGTGAACAAACAATCTCCTCAACGTATCCAAGTCTTCTCGTCTTGCGGCACCTGAGAGTTGGGCAGGCTAATTCAGAAGTCATTGCTAAGGCGGAGCGTTACTTACAAGAAGGCTATCAGCGTCTGCTTGGTTATCAAGGCGCGGATGGCGGATTTACTTACTGGGGTCATGGTGACTCCGACGTCGCGCTTACTGCTTATGCTCTGAGATTTCTGCACGACGCTGAAGGAGTAACGGAAGTTGATCCGCATGTTGCCGAACGTGCTCGCACGTGGTTGTTCGCTAAACAACGCAGTGATGGCAGCTGGCAACAGCTTAACTGGGACAAAACTGAAAACAGGCGTGGAACCGCTTTGTTGACCGCTCACGTTGCTCGATCCATCGCGTTGGCTAATGACAAGCCAGACAAAAAGTCAACGAATGATGCGAACCTGGTGCGCACTCTCGACTACCTCGAAAAGCGAAGCAGTGAGATTGAGGAACCTTATTTGATTGCTGCGTACTCCCTCGCTGCTTCCGTCGCAGGCGACAAGGAACGCGCACTGCAGGCAAACCGTCGACTGATTGCGCTGGCCCATCCGGAAGGCGATCGAACTTACTGGTCACTCGAAACGAATACACCTTTCTATGGCTGGGGACTCGCAGGTCGGATCGAAACCACGGCTCTCGTGGTCCAATCACTCGGGACAACAATGCCCACGTTGGAGTCGGAACAACAACAGGTAACGAACGCACAATCTCGTGGGCTCCTCTTTCTTTTGCGAAACGAGGATCCCTATGGAGTTTGGTATTCGACGCAGGCAACAATCAACGTCCTCGATGCAATTCTTTCTGTCGCACAAAGGCAAACTGAGGGCATTGATTCCGGGGATGGCGTTGCAGTCGTCGTAAACGGCCAACCAGCAACTTCATTCAGGCTTCCGGTCTCGAGCAAGATCGCAGTGCCATTCACAGCTGACATTTCCGCTCACATCAAGGCAGGGATTAACCGCATTGAGCTCAAACGAACCGGCAAGGGCAAGCTCGCAAGCGTTCAAGCTGTTACGAGTTACTATGTCCCATGGTCCAGTAACCAGAGCTCATCTACAGCCCGCGTCAGTTCGGGAGATTCGGAAGCTCTGCAGCTCCAAACTGCTTTCGACAAAACTGAGGCACGCGTCATGGATGAGATCACCTGCCACGTAAAGGCCGAACGGATCGGTTTTCGTGGTTACGGAATGATGCTGGCTGAGATCGGATTACCACCAGGTGTTGACGTTGATCGTGCATCGCTGGAGACTGCGACGAAAGGTTCAGGTTGGTCTATCAATCAGTACGACGTACTTCCCGATCGCATTGTCTTCTACCTGTGGCCAACAGCCGGTGGAGTCTCATTCAATTTCAGATTCAAACCACGAATCGCGATGAAAGCGAAAGCAGCTGCGTCAGTGTTGTACGACTATTACAACCCTGAAGCGAGAACCATCGTTCAGCCGGGAACATTCGTTGTTAAGTGATTGTATGAAGTCGCTTTTCGACTCGGATTGTCGCGGACGTGACAAACGGATAACTTGTGCTACTCTATTTCCGCAAACCAAACACACATTCAGGAGGACGCTATGGCTGACGAGAAAGACGAAAAGAAGCAGTGTAAGAATCCGCCTTGTACCTGTCCACCGCAACCCGGCGGAAAATACTGCAGCGCATCTTGCGAGGGGGCTGGTCAAACGATTGAACTGGATTGCGATTGTCCGCATCCAGAGTGTCAAGGCAATTTCTAAGCACGTTGTCAGAATAGTGTTGTAAGAGGGCTTTCACTCAAGATCTAATTCCGCGAGAACCAAGCGGCCACCTGATCGATCTAGACAGCTTACCTCTTAACAATTTAAGTAATCTTGTTTGCGGGTCAGGAGCGTTTTGTATGAGTTCAGCATCGCTTACTGACCCGCGAACTGTGTGACCCATGTCACTTCAGTTCCAGAGCGCTCCCACGCAAGATGAAGGATGATACAGAGTTACGATGGACCATCAGTTGATTTATCACGGAAGATTCTGAGTGAAGGGGCTTTCACCAACCGACGAATTCTCGTTGATCCAGCTGACTACTTCTTCCGGTTTCGCGAGCGTGCCACGCAGCACTTCCATTAAAAGTTTGCGCGTCAGTACTGTATTGAATGCTGCGTCGAACTCAACCCCACTCTTCTGACCCGCCAACTTCAACATAAATGGAATTCGATGATCACGTCGTCCACTGTGTAACTCAGATCCTCGCCACCAGTGATCAGATGTGACCAACACAGTTGTCTTGTCCCACCGCAATTCTCGTTCTAAGCGTTGACGAATCTCGCCAATCGTTCGATCTACCAACATTAGATTGGCGTAATAGTCATTCTGAGGTGAATAACCGAGAGCCGAATTACCTTTGTTGAAAATCCACGGCTGATGAGGAATGGGATAATGCAAAAGACTGAGGTTGAGACGCTGCTCCAAGAGTTGATTGGCTGCACTTGAAAGACGTTCAAACTCTTCTCGGTGTTGGTCCGCCCGAAGCCGGTCATACCCTCTTTCAATTAGCCGAAATGCAAACGGCACACGAAACAGTGCCGTTCTTGACCAAACTGACATGGCCTTCGTTAACGATAATTGATCTAGAGAGGGATTTATCGCGTCGACGACGGGGACTGTTTGACATGAGTCAAGATCATCACCGATGACACGGCAGTACGAATGGAACCAACCTGCCAACCCGGCAGTAAGCCCCTCTCTCCTCGCTTCCGCGAACACGTTGTCCTGCTCACTCCATTTCAGTTTTGAGTTATCAGGCAAGGTTAGTTCGACTTCATTCGCTCGAATCGGCAATGCGTCCGCAAACAATCTTCCTGTCGTCAAAGACGGCATTGAAAACAAGGTAAAGCGGTTCGGAGGAAACGCGTTATGGGCATCGATGGCAACATCACGAAATGCATCGATCGCCGGCAGTTTTAAGGAAGGCGGACGAGCATCGAACGTCGCAGCTTGATCGAATTCATCAAAAACAATCCAAATGACCTGTCGACTATCTGCTCTTGTCGTGTTCCGCGTCGTGGGCGTCCGCTCTTGAAATTCAATCGCCGACAAACCGCTGCGAGCACGTAACCAAATCACTGAGGCCAGGTTCACTATTATCAGTGGTGACAAAATAATGAGCAGAGTTGCCGTGATATGAACGACCCTGTTGGGATATCGATAGAGTGCGAAACACAAAAGACCGGCGAAAAGAATTAGAACCAGCAACCACCCACGATGGCCTCCGATCAAACTAGACAATGGCACCTGCAAGTAATCAGTGAAGAAGCTAGTGAATGGAATAGCGAGGCTCAGTACGAAGAGAACGGTCCCGATTCGACGAAGAGTGCTGGATCTAAAATGCAGCGCGAAAGAACTCAGCAGCCAGAAAACGACGGCAAGTAACAACACGTCGATAACTAACGCCTCACATTCGACCCAACCCGGATCGCTGGGCCAGTAGTAGTAAACGTAATGACTAGGATTGAGGAGAATCAGCCAGGCTGGAAGAAAAAAGAGATTTGAAAGCGATACGGAAACCAACGCTCGTCGAAGCGACTCAGACAACGGCAACTCTCCTCATCCAGTAGAGCCAGCGATGTGTATCGCCAATCCGCTCTGACCGTTCAGTGACAAAAAATTTGGAACTTTCTGATTCGAAGTGTTCGCGCGAAACGTGCTCATAAAGACGTTCGTTACCACGAGTCAACAGACGAAACATTGGATCGTCAGGTGCAACAAACTCAATGATCGCTGTATGCGTCGTGAGATCGTAGACAAGCTTCAGGATCTCACCGAGTGGAACTCTCTCGGTAACGAGCAAATGATGCATTACTGCAAGTAGCAATACGCAATCGAACACGTTGGTCGCTCGATCGAGAAAGGGTCGACATTCCTGATTACGCCAGCCAAGGCCAGCTGTAGGACGCGCAATATCAACAACCAGCGGCAGTATTTTCAAATTTCTTTCGAAGGAACGACGCCACAGTCGCCCAACAACGACTGCATCCTGATCGATAGCCACTACTGATGCTCCGGACCGTGCGGCAATTTCGCTGTAATCACCAACATTGCAGCCCACATCCAAAACTCGACGTGGACGTTGCCGCTCCAGTGCAGCCTTTAGAAAATGCTCCTTTGTTTGTTTGTTCCGCTCCTGATGATCTTGTCCAGGATAATTGGCCCAAATTGATGGTCGATCGGGATTCGGTTTCGCCGAGCGCAATTTACGACGCAGTCCTTTCAATTGCCGATCGAGAATGAATGCTGCCTGTTCAGACGAACGTGATTGACGCGCATTGTAAATTCCCTGGTAGCGATTTGGATTCATTCGCGCAAGTAGAGTCGGCACTGTCACCACAGTGCGGAAAGGAAAACTCAATCGTCGCCACCAGCCGCACATGTGGAAGACGTGCTCCGGCTGTAGTCCATCGCGGTAGACACGAAAGACTTGGTCAAGTCCGAGATTGAAGTGCTTATTCGCCAATAGCGGCCGTATGAATGTTCGGACAAACTGCGCATAAGCGAGCCATGTAGGGTCGAGAGGATTTCGGCGTTCGAGTGAAAGGAGATCTACGAGGATCGGACGGCTGTGTTTGAAGAGAATGTTGTACGGTGACGCGTCTTTGAGCCCAAGGCCATGGGGTAACAACTGCTCCATTAGATCGAGAGTCAACTCCGCCGCAGCGTACAACATTTCCGCGGGCCATTCGTACGGATAAGTCGAGAAGTCGATGTGTTCATGCTCAAGAATTAAGGGTGCAGCGTCAGTGACCGCGCTGATACGACGCAATGCAGCAGCCAAATCAACGTCATCCACCGCGATTGTGTTAACAAGCGCTCCGGAAGCAATCAGTGCGGGGACAGGCTCACCGTGAAGAATGTCGAGTACTTCCTCTTTGTAATGTTCGTTAACTACTCTGAACGCTCTACCGTTAGAAATGACAACACTGCCTGCCGGATCCCGAAAAGAGACATTGATTGGATCAATGGACGCACTCAACTCCTGAGCACTCACGTTGCTTGAAAGTCTTACGCTCATTAGCTAGTGCTCCGAGTGGGGTTCTTAGTTTTTTGAGTCTGATGAAAGTTGATTCTGCCGTTTGCGAAGAATAGGACCGAGACCGAGACGACGAATTTTTCGAAAGACTACTTTGGTGTAAAAAAGGAGTCCAAGAACAGCAGCAGTAGCCAATTGCCAGATCAGCATTCCCGAACCGGGATCTGCATATGCGAGGATAGTTTTAGCCGCAAAGACACCACTCAGCACAAGGAGAGGCAGGTACATACAGAAATTACCCTTTCGTTTTGTAAGGTGACGAAACTTGTGGGAAGCACGAAAATACTAACTTGAGGTCGGGGGCGAATGTAGTCAGTCATCCGATGCTTTAGACGCGTTTAAGTCAACTTTGGTCTGGGGAGAGTT
>PSRF01000141.1 GCA_003175865.1 Blastocatellia bacterium | reverse complement strand
GCTGTTGCAATTGTCGTTAACGACAATGCAATGACAAGCATGAGAGACAGGAGTTTTTGCAGGTTAGTTTTCATTGGAGACACCGCGTTTAAGACTTTTTCTTTGATCCGTTGCGACGGTTCAGCTTCTGGTTTCCGTCTGTCGTCGAACGGTTCCTTCGCATCGGTTCCTGATACCAACGTGTACCGGTCCTATATTCCTGTTCAGTGCGGCTCAACATCGCGAGTGCTCGCTTCGGTCGCAGGTGAGCGCACGCAACGATAATTGTATTCAGCAATGCCATCGGAGCCACGTAAGAACCAGTAAACGAAGGACTACTTGTTGATGCGACAAGATAATCATCACAATGAAGCGCGATTGGTGTCGTGTCGCTGTCGGTAATGCCAAAGGTAGGAATTCCACGTCCGTGAGCTCGATCAACTGCCTCGACAGTTTCCCGTAGGCATCGACCAAAGCTGATTGCCACGACGAGATCATTTTCGGTCAACAGATCAATTTTGTGTTGCAGATTTCCCGTGCTGCCAATTGGTGCATGAGCATCGAATCCCAGCGGCGTTAGGCCATAAGCCAAAAACCAGGCCAAAGACGCGGCGAGATCAACACCCACAACCAGAATTCGACGTGCCCCATGGATACGCTTGGCCAACTCCACCGCACGATTAGCCTCCAGGCTCGATCTAAGTACACTCAAACTTTCAGTGTCGCGTTCGAGAGCATGTTGGACCTGATCCGAGATACTTCGTTTTTCTTGTGTTGCTGCCTTTAGTACGGTGTACGGCGTGATGTGGTTAACAAAGTGTTGTCGAAGATCGGCGGCGAAGTCTGCGAAACGTTCGTAACCTAGCGCTTGTACCGTGCGGACAATCGTTGCTGCGTCAACGTTGTAACGCTTGGCCATTTCGCGGGACGAGAGAAAAAAAGTTTCTTCGTGGTTGTCCAGGATCTCCCTGATTAATCGAGCTCTTGAACCGCTCAATGACGACTTTGCAAAGCGAACTTCGAGTGAGGTGAGGGAAGACTTGGGGCTGTTTGCGTCGCGACTATTGATTACCCTTCCCGCTGTCATGTTTCGCTCCTTATTTTGGAGTGCACTGACTCAGTCAGCGCTTTCCTACGCTCTTAATTAAGAAAGCGCCGACAGAGTGAGCGCACTCCAAAAGCTCCTTCGCGCGCTAAGTTGTCTCTGGCGAAATGTACTCTCGGGTTTCAGTTAATGCCTCAATCAAATCCAGATCCACATCAAAGCCGAGTCCCGGCTTCTCTGGAACTACTACAGTGCCATCCGCCGCAACTGTAACTTCAGGATGAATGATGTCGCGTTCGAAATAACGTGAACTCGCAGAAATGTCGCCGGGCAAAGTAAAACCCTTCAAACTTGCGAGCGCGATATTGTGCGCTCGACCTATACCCGACTCGAGCATGCCGCCGCACCAAACAGGAATTTCACTCGACGCGCATAAGTCGTGTATGGCAAGAGCTTCTGAATAGCCGCCGACTCGTCCGATCTTGATGTTGATTATGCGACAACTTCCCAACTCTAGTGCTGCGGCAGCCTGACGTTGGCCAACGATGCTTTCGTCAAGACAGATAGACGTGTTCATTAGTTGTTGAAGCTTCGCATGGTCCAACAGATCGTCGTTCTGCAGAGGCTGCTCAACCATCAACAGATCAAAATCGTCGAGTCTTCTCAAGTGGTCACGATCATTGAGTGTGTACGCTGAATTAGCGTCAACTGATAGCAGGATTTTCGGATACGTACGACGTACTTCAGCAACAACATCCAGGTCCCACCCGGGTTTTATCTTCAATTTGATTCGTTGATAACCAAGGTCCAGGTAACGCTCGACGCGTTCGAGAAGTTGAGGCAGAGTAGGTTGAATACCAAGACTCACACCTACGGCGACATGTTTGTGCTTACCGCCAATAAGAGCTGATAACGGTTGTTGACATACCTGGGCCAACAAGTCCATGTATGCCAGTTCCAAACCGGCTTTGGCCATATTGTGGCCACGAAACGACGATAATCGATTTGCCAGATCGCCCAGACCCCTGATTGGCCCAGACATCAATGCTGGACCAAGAAAGTCCTTGATTAGATGAAATGCAGTCCCGACGGTTTCGTAACTGTAGAGGGGTTTTTCTGATGCAACTACTTCACCCCACCCTCTCAAGCCTTCCGCATGCAGACAGACAAGGAAGATCAGCCGCGAATCAATTTTGCCGAAGCTTGTTTCAAACGGCTCTTTCAATGGCAACCGAATCAGACGTATCTCAACTCCATCGATTTTGAAACCACGTACTGGCTCGTCGTTTTGAAGATCTGAAATTTTGGAGAGACGCTGCATCGCGCGCGAGAAAATACCACAGCAACCTTACTGGTGCAACAAGTGTTGTAAGAGAATTGACATGATGCAACGGTCGATGTTATATACCGCTACGCTAATTGTCAGGTTGTCGAAGTTTGTTTCCAGTTGACCAGCGGTTAGCAGTTCCATACGTTCCAATCGTAGTACAACCGCAGTTTCATTCCAGGCACGGGTTCCAACAACTCTCTTCGCAGGAGGCGGAATCATGAAAGAGACAGACGTAATTCTCGATAGCAAGTGGTATCGAGAGTCCCATCGTGGGCTAGTGGTTTGTTTTGTAGTCTTGGTTTTATTTGCAGTGGCATCCACTGCGTTGGCCCAAACAACGATATCCACTATCGAAGGAACCATAAAAGATGCTCGTGGAAGTGTCGTGGCTGGTGCTAACGTTGTTGCCAAGTCCGTCACGCTTGGTATCGAGCGTACGTCGACTAGCGATGAGAACGGTTTCTATCGAATCACTGCCTTACCGGCGGGAACCTATTCGTTGACAATTACACATGCTGGATTCGCGACGAGAACCTTTGACAACGTTGAGCTGACTGTCAACAGGACATTGACGCTGGACATCCCGGTCGAAGTGGCGGCTGTACAAAGCGAGGTTGATGTTGTGGCAGAGGCGCAGTTGCTGAACCCCACAACTTCGGCCACTGGCGCCACTGTCACACCACAACAGATTAAGGAAATGCCGACCAACGGCCGTAACTACCTCGATCTTATGCAGCTTGTTCCTGGCGTGGTTGTTAATCGGCAGGCGAATGTTGGTAGCGACAACGCAACGCCAGTGCTCGGCGAGCGTGCTGGAAACAATAACTTTTTCATTGATGGTCAGCCTAACAAGGACACAGTCAACGGCGGCGCGGCTTCGCAGTTTAATCAGGAAACGATTGCGGAGTTTCAAGTATTGACCGCAGGTTTTCGCGCTGAGTTTGGACAAGCATCCGGCGCAATCGTTAACGTGATTACAAAGAGCGGGGGTAATGACTATCACGGCTTGGCCTCCATCTTCTGGCGAAACAATGCATTCGATTCGTCGAACTCGTTAGATCCAGCCCAAACTGATGCCCCCTTCTTACAACGTTGGGATTACAGCCTCGCGCTTGGTGGGCCAATTGTTAAGGACAAAGTTTTCTGGTTTGGCTCAGGCGAAAGAATTAGAGAAAACCGGCGACTCAACTTTGTCTTCCCTCCCGGCACACCGCAAGTGGCAAAGGATTTTGAACAGCAGTTTGATAATCCTGCAAGAATTTTTGATACCCGCGGTTTTCTCAAGTTTGACGAAGAACTCGGGCGACACAGCCTTACTCAGTCGGTGAACTACACGAATAGCAACGTCAAAGAATTTCTGCCGCTCTCAAATGCTACCGACCTTCCATCAAGAAGAAACGACCTTGGTGCCCGACATCTTTTGCTTGGATTCAGCGACACAATCCTGGCAGGCGACAAGGGTAATCCATGGGTGATCACTCTGCGTGGTGGCTACCGCGGCGATACATCCGAGACTCGTCCTGCTCACCCGGAGGCTGGGGTTGGAACTACATTTAATATGTTCAGTTCAAACAACACGGGGGCGTTGTTTAACGACTTGGGTTCATTCTCTTTTGGCAACAACACGACGCGCACAGCTTTGGATCAGAAGTACACAAACCTGTCGGCAAGTGCCAACAAACTACTTGGGGATCACAATTTGAAGTTTGGTTGGAACTTCTTGCGAACGCACGTTGACGGCATTGAGTCGCAGGTTCTAAATCTACAACTCTTCGCAACTGTTTCCGATTTCATCACATATGGACCAGTCAATGCGGGCTTCTTTACCGTCACAACTGCCGGAGGTTTGACACCTCAAGCAAACGAGATCCATTTACGGAACAACTACAACGCCCTCTTCGCTCAGGACGACTGGAAGTTTCTTCCGAACCTAACATTGAATTTTGGGGTACGTTGGGACTACGACTCTGAATTCAAGAGGAAGAGTAACGTTTCGCCCCGCATTGGGTTCGCATGGCAAGCAGCCCAGAAAACAATTATTCATGGACACTTCGGTATCTTTTACGATCAGTTTCGACTTGGTTTGGTTCGAGACGTCCCAGCGTTTGGCGGCGCCGATCGTCGCGTGGTCCAACCATTCTCCTATCCACGTGGTTTCTACGGAGTACCCACTGTTCTTCCAGCAGCGGTTAATGCGTCATTGTTTCCTGGTGGCCTCTGTGTCTCTCCAAACATGACCGATGCACAAATCATTGCGAGTAACGTTGCGTGTCCATTCTCTCCAGGACTGTTCATCGGAATCGACAGACTCAACAGGGTGGTGGCTGCAGGTCATGCGCAAATTCCAGCAAACGCAGTGATCAACTTAAGCAATATTCAATCGCTATCCGGTCTTACTCCGGATCAGTATTTGGCCCAGGCTGCGGCGGCAGTAGGTAAAGCAAATGGTTTCTTCTTCTGGGGGCCATTCGGCGCGTTGTCTCATGCCGCAATTCCGGCTCAGCTCTTGCCCACTGATATCGATCGAACGTTCAAGACACCATTCACAAGCAGTTACAGTATTGGCGTTCAGCAGGAGATCAAGAACGTAGTCCTTGAAGGTGATTACTACCACCGCAACATGAATCATCTTTTAGGAGTTCGCGAAGCAAACATCGCTTTTAGCTCGCGTGCTGCGAGTCGGAGCTTCTTACCGCCGTTTACGGCTGGTCCAATTCAGACGTTTGGTCCATGGTACGAAGGAACTTACAACGGGCTGGTGGTCAGTTTCACCAAGCGTTTGGCCAGACGTTTCACACTAAGCGGTAATTATGCTTTTGCTCACGAAACCGACAACCAGCTGGGCATCACGTCGTTACCGTCTGATAGCTTCGTAGGCGTCGCCCCAGTTGTAA
>PSRF01000306.1 GCA_003175865.1 Blastocatellia bacterium | reverse complement strand
TGCGCAACGAGATTTTCTTCAGCTGCACGAATGTCAGGACGACGCGAGAGCAACGACGAAGGTAGACCTGGAGGCACGGCCGGTAGCTGTTCTTGTTCAGTGAGGGAACGGCCACGCGCGATCGCGCCTGGATTCTTTCCAAGCAGCAAACTTATCTGATTCTCTGTTTGCTCAATCAATCTCTCCGTATCAGGAATTGTCTTTGATGCCTGATACACCAGCTGTTCACCCTGGTGGACCTCCAACATGCTTGCGAGACCGCCTTGTTGACGTGCGCGGATAAGCCGCAAAGACTCTTCCCGAGCCGCGAGTGTTCTCTTCGCTATTTCCAATTCACTGTCTAATTCAAGCAAGCTGAAATACCCCGAGGCGACATCTCCAACTACAATCGTCGTCACTGCTTTGCGATCTTCTTCTGAGGCTCGAAGCTCTGCGCGCGCAGCTTTTGTTTGTTGTCGCAGACGACCCCAGACATCTAACTCGAACGAGAGTAGATTCAGGAACACACTGCCAACAGAACGTGTTCGCCCGCTTGGACCGGTAGGACCGGACTGACCATTGCGGGATGCGTGGGTCGTCGTAACATCGGTGCTGGCCTCAAACTGTGGGAACTGATCGGATCTCGCAATCCCTAGATTGGCTCGGGCGGCATTGATGTGCGCAATTGCTACTCGAACATCATAATTGTGGTCGATAGCAGTGCGTACCAGCCCCTGTAATTCCTCGTCTTTGAAGACCTCAAACCACTTCAAATCACCAATGGATATTTCATCAGCTCGAACTGGCGTCTCTACGCCGCGAAAAGTATCGGGTACTGGCGCAGGCACATCTTTCTTCTGACCAACGACAGAACTGGCCAACAAGGCGGTGATGACGAAGGCGATTAGTATCTGTTTCAAATTGTCAGTCTCCCGAGGCTGGATCCGGTACATGTTCTGTTAAATCGGCTGTGTGCTTCCTGCTGAATCTCATAGTGAATTTCTCAACGAGGTAGAAGGTCACGGGAATTATGAAAATTGCGATCGAGGTAGCAGCTAACATTCCGACGATTACCACCGTGCCAAGGATGCGCCGCGCAGAGGCACCAGCACCAGAGGCAATCCAAAGCGGAGCAGAGCCGAAAATGAATGCAAACGAAGTCATTAGAATTGGACGAAAGCGTAAACGTGCTCCTTCGAGCGCAGCGTCTATCAAGTCTCGGCCTTTCTCGAGTTCGCTCTTTGCAAACTCAACTATCAGGATCGCATTCTTCGCCGCTAAACCAATGAGAACGATCAGACCAATTTGAGCAAACACACCGAGGTCGTAACCACGCAGCCAAAGACCCAGGAAAGCGCCAAAGATCGCGACAGGAACCGTTAGCAGCACAGAAAATGGCAGGGACCAACTCTCATACAGCGCGGCGAGAATGAGAAACACAAACACGAGCGACAAAGCGAACACAGTCGTTGTCGTCCCTGAGGCTTTTTGTTCTTGATATGAAAGGTCGGCCCAGGCATAACCCATCTCCGGAGGCAGGGTTTGTTTTGCTACTTCCTCAAGAGCTGCCATTGCCTGTCCCGAGCTGTAACCCGGTGCCGCCGACCCTATAACCTGGGCCGACCGATAGAGATTGAAACGGTTGGTATATTCAGGTCCGAGGATTTTTCGTGTGCTCAGTAACGACGAAAGCGGGACCATGTTGCCGTCATTATTGCGTACGTAGTATTCGCTTATGTCACGATCACTAAGGCGTTCCTCGCCTTCTGCTTGAAGAAAAACTCGCCACTGCCGTCCAAAGCGATTGAACTGATTCAAGTACAACCCGCCCAAGTAGGCTTGCATTGTTTGATAAACATCTCCAACCGCCACTCCTTGTTTGAGCACCTTATCTCGATCGACATCCGCGAACAGCTGCGGCGCCGTCGCCGAGAACTGTGAACTGACACCAGCGAGTTCTGGCCGTTGCCGTGCGGCTGCGAGGAACTTTTGCAAGTTCTGATCGAGGAATTCGACCGAACCACCGCTGCGATCTTGCAGCCATAATGAAAACCCGCCGGAGTTTCCTAAACCTGGAATTGCCGGTGGGCTGAAAAGAAAAGTAATTGCCTCTGGCACTTCGTTGGCGAGTCGCGCATTAACGCTCTTCACGATCTCCTGTGCTGTTTGTTTCCGTTCGCTCCATGGCTTCAAAGAGACAAAGAAGAATCCGTTATAGCTTGCCGATACTCGATTCAACAGACTGAAACCGTTGATAGTCGTCGTGTACTGCACACCGTCTGTTTGCTTGAGAATAGTTTCGACTTTTTTCGAAACCTGATCGGTTCTTTCAAGTGACGCAGCCGCTGGAAGCTGAATGTTGAGAAACAGGAAGCCGTAATCTTCTTCAGGAAGAAAACTGCTTGGTAAACGAGTGCCGAAAACGCCATCTATCAACCCAAACCCGACGAGAATCAACACCCCGATAACAGCTTTGCGGATCAGTCCACGACTCAGCGCGACATAACCGTGCGTCGCTTTAGTAAACCAACGATTAAACGCGCCAAAAAATTTAGCTAATGGTCCGCGGGCCTGTTTGCGTGGACGCAGCAACAGCGCAGCCAGCGCAGGTGAAAGAGTGAGGGCGTTAAAGGCCGAGATGATGACCGAAACCGCAATCGTAACAGCGAACTGCTTGTTCAAACGCCCTTGGATTCCGCTGACGAAAGCAACTGGTATAAACACAGACGCGAGAATGAGCGCAATGCTGATCACCGGTCCGGAAACGTCTTGCATTGCCTTGTAGGTTGCATCGCGTGGGCTCATTCCTTCTTCTATGTTGTGCTCGACTGCCTCTACTACGACGATCGCGTCATCAACAACCAGACCAATCGCCAACACCAGTGCAAAGAGTGAAAGCGTATTGATCGAAAAGCCGAGTAACGGAAAGACTGCGAAGGTGCCGATCAACGAGACAGGCACCGCGATCATTGGGATCAGCGTCGCCCTCCAATTTTGCAAGAAGATGTAGACGACCAGGATCACAAGGACGATTGCTATCAACAATGTCTCTACAATCTCCCGGATGCCTTCTGTCACGGACTGAGTAGTATCCAATCCGACTGCATAGTCGAGATCAGAAGGGAAACGTTGCTTCAACTCGTCCATTGTCTTCTTTACGCCGTCGGCCACGGCGAGTGCATTCGATCCCGGAGTCTGAAACACCGCAATAATTGCGGCAGGCTTACCACCAAACCGTGCAAGCTGCTGATAATTCTGCGCGCCGAGTTCAATGCGTGATACATCCTTTAGTCTGACGACCGATCCATCCGGATTAGAGCGCACAATGACCTCGCCAAATTCTTCTGGAGTTTGCAGCCGCCCTTGTGCGCGAACTGTAAACGTCATCTCTTTTCCCTGCGGCGCAGGCTCTGCCCCGACCTGACCCGCAGGATTAACCGTGCTCTGTTGTTGCACAGCACGCACGAGATCGGGAACGGTTAGACCAAGCTTCGCGAGAAGATCCGGTTTTACCCAGATGCGCATCGCGTAGTCGCTAGCGCCGAACAGACGCACTTCACCTACACCGGGAACTCGGTACAAAGCATCGTTGATGTTTATGTTTGCGTAGTTCGCAAGAAAAAGTGAGTCGTGTGTTTGCTGCGGAGAATAAAGCGCAAACGCCAATGTTGGTATACCGGTCGATTTGCGCAAGCTCAAACCAAACTGATTGACGTCAGCAGGAAGGTTCGGTTGCGCCTGGGCCACGCGATTCTGAACATTGACCTGATCGATGTTTGGATTTGTATCCACATCGAAGGTAACGGTGAGCGCCAGCGTGCCATCGTTGGCATTCGTCGATTGCATGTACAGCATGTTGTCCACGCCGCTCATCTGTTGCTCGAGCGGTGTGGCTACCGACTGTTCGATCGTCACTGCGTCAGCACCAGTGTAGGTTGTATTGACAATAATCTGCGGTGGCACTATGTCGGGAAACTGGGCGATAGGCAGTCCCGCTATCGCGACCAGTCCACCGATGACAGTGATGATGGCGATTACCATCGCAACTACCGGTCGGTTAATGAAGAGTTTTGAAATCATCGTTCAGGACTCAAGTTAAAAAACTCAATTCTGCTTCGCGTAAGGCTTTGGATTGACGACCACCCCCGGCCTGAGTCGCTGTGTGCCTTCCACGACTACTGCCTCTCCTGGTTTCAGTCCGTCTTCGACGATCCACATTGAGTCGGTATGATCGCCGATTTTGATCGAGCGGATTTCGATCTTGTTATCGCTCCCGACCACCGCAACCTGGTATCCACCCTGCAATTGCGTGACGGCACGCTGCGGAACGAGCAAGGCATTGTTCTTGGTGGCGGTAACAGCACGCACGCGACCGTATTGTCCGGGGCGCAAAATGTTTCCTGGATTAGGAAATATTCCAGCTATGCGAATCGCGCCGGTCTTTTGATCAACCTGACGGTCGGCGTAATAGAAACTCCCTTTTTCTGGGTACTTCGTGCCGTCTGCAAGCAACAGCTCCAATTCGATCTGGACCACACTGCCCCCTTTTCGGGCTTCGATAATGTTGAGCTTAGTAAAGGCTAGATATTGCTGTTCGCTTATTGTGAAGTAGACCTTGATCGGATCGACAGTTGAGACTGTAGTTAGCGCTGGGCTGTTAGGGTTGTTTGGCTGGACCAGATCTCCCACTTGCGCCTGCGCGATTCCGGCAACTCCATCAATCGGCGAGACTATCTGAGTGAAGCCTAGATTGAGCTGTGCAGTTCTGACCGCCGCCCGCGCGTTTTCAATTTGCCCTTGAACGGTCTTGATGGCTGCTTTTGCAGTTCCGATCTGAGCATTCGCTGCACGAAGTTGCGCGCGTGCCGTTTCAACACCGGCCTTTGCGGCCTCTATTTGCGCTTTCGCAACTACGTTGGCTTGAACGGCGTTATCGTACTCTTGTTGCGTTACGGCTTTCTGCTCTGCGAGTGGCGCATACTTATTCACATCGAGTTGCGTCTTAACTTGATTAGCCTGCGCTTGCGCGAGTTGGGCCTGCGACTGCAACAGTTGACTGTTCGCCTGAGCAACTTGCGCCTCTGACTGCGCCACTTGAGAATTAGCCTGCTCCAGTTGGCCTTCAAACTGCGAGACCTGACCGTTCGCCTGATCTAACGCCGCCTGAAAAGGACGTGGATCGATCTCAAACAAGAGTTGGCCCTTCTTTACGAACGAACCCTCTTTGTAGTCCTGTTTGAGCAGGTAACCGGTGACTTGTGCTTTGATGGTAGCGTTGACCAAGCCTTCGGTTGTCCCAATCCATTCGCTGTAAACGGGCACGTCCTCCTGTTTCACCCGCGCGATCTCAACCTCAAGTGGGTGTGACGCCGCTTGAACGGGCTTGCTTGACCTGCTAAACATGGCAACGAGCGCGACGATCACAACAACCGCTATAGCTGTCGGAATGACTATCTTCGGTCTGGAGAGGATCCTTCTCAGTGTCGACATTTCCATCCTCGTTCTTAGTTCGCCAACATAATCTTTGTGCCGGTTTTGCCGGGTTACTTAATCAGCAGCAGAAGGGCTGTTTGAGATCTTGATGCCCGTCCGAGCTTGAATTCGTCGATCCAACTCTTGACGATTCCAACGATCTCCCGATTGCGCTGCTGCTCGTTTTTCGCGGTGGCGTTGGCCGCGGCATGCATCGATTCGAGCGCCTTCCCTTTCTTAATAAGCCTCACTTGAGAACTCATCGGACAACTCCTTGTTAATCTGTTAACCAAGAGCAAGCAAAAAACCTGCCAGTCGATCTTGCGCGATGCTGATCTCAGTATTTGATGACTATGCGGGATTAAAGCTCCTGGGCGCATCACGATATTGAGCACTTTTCGCCTACCACTTTTGGCCCCCCGCGACATAACTCAATCGTGGTAATAGAGGGCGCAATGGTTGGATTAGCGACAATGCGCGCCTCAATTCGCTTCTTTAAATTCTGTGGATTGGTTGGCTGAGAGGTCGCCTAGATGGTGACAGTGACTTACGTAAAGCCCGCCGAGCAGGTGGCTTTCGCTGAACACCCCTGATTCAGTTTCAAGCCACCTGCTTTCAACACGGGCCGCGCCCCCTTTTGGCCCGCGCCCCCTTATTTCTTCCTGCCGTTTCACGCGATAGAAGTTTGCAAAGGCTCTGCCATTTGTTTTCTGAGCAAACAGTCTCATCTGTAATGTTCTGTTGACTCGGTGAGTGACAACAACTCGTCAGATGACGATATGTGGTCAGTGAATTGAGATCGATTTCCCATGCGGTTGGACAATCGCCCAACTTAGGGAGCCCGGAGCGGTAGCGACGGGTAGCCACACTCGACTGTACTTAACCGAATTCTGCGAGTGGAGTGGCTACCCGTCGCCACCGCTCCGGGCTTTAAATTTGAGCGGCCAGCTTATTGCTTGAACGGAAAAGAAGCTCTAGGTGAGTTGATTTGATGAGAGCGTCATCATTTATCGACTGTGCCGTTGATTTCTTCGATTAAACATTTTGTCATCAAGCTTCTCGAAACCAATTTAGTTCCTTTCGAAGACATCTTTATTAAGAGTTCTTTTCCCACGTCATCGATGAAACTGATGTTTGTTAGGTCAACAAGTAGTGCGGTCCAATTCGCCAGGTTGGTGTGCCAGCATTTCTCTAATTCGCTAACAGACGCACCCGACAACTTGCCCTCAAGGAGAAGTCGTGTGCCGGCAGATTCGTTTTTAGCTGTAATCCTGATCATTGCGTAGCCACTCGCGCCTACTGCAAATGATTTGCCGCAGAAGGAATACAAAGTGTCAGTCAAACTGCTTATCAGTGAGAAGTTTGAATCACCCGGCAAACGAGCTGGTCACAGGAGTGACCGAATACCACCAGATGACGAATCGTGGTCATCGTCGGAACCGTTCAGCAAGTTTGCTCGTACGCATACGGTCAAGTATTCTCTGAACCATTCAGGCATTCCACGTTTACGCATTGAGCCTGACGGTTATCGCGAGCCTTTGTTGGGAATCGGGGGGACCAAGAGAGTGACCGCCCAAGCTAGTCAAGTTGATTTTGCTGACCTACAAACGCAGAAATATCTGACTCTGCTCGAACTTTCCAAAGCCATTACATCTCACAGCGAGCTGACCGAGTTATTTCATGATGTTGCCTGCAGATTGAAAAATCTATTCCGATTCCGTGACCTTGCAGTCATGATTCACGACGACCGAAACAACGTTATGCGGTCGTACATCATGGAGGGATGTGATAAGTCGGAATGGATTACCAGTCAGCCAACGGAAGTTTCAGTGGATGAGTCGATCAATGGGTATGTTTGGAAAACACAACAACCAATAGTCATCGACAACTTGCAAAACGACTTCAGATTTCCAGCTGCGCAAATCATCAGAGACAAGGGAATCAAATCGGTTTGCTGTCTTCCACTCAATACAGTCCGCGAACAACTCGGTACTCTGAACTTATGGAGCCAAGAGATCGGGGCCTATCAAGATTTTGACATAAGCTTTGCACAACTGGTCGCTGCTCAAATCGCCGTCGCCGTTGAAGCGCATCTGCAACGTGAGCAAATCGCACGCGAACGCGATCGCTCGCAGCTGCTTTTGCAAGTCAACAACACACTCGTCTCTAACCTCAATCTCAGAGAATTGTTGTCGGCTATCTCAGGCGCGTTAAGTCCTGTCATGCCACATGAGGCTTCGGCGTTGACTGTTTATGATGAGTCATCGAAAGAATTGAGAGTCGCTGCTTTTGACTTTCCCGATCACTACGGCAACTGCGTTACGGGTAAGGTAATTCCGTTTGAGGGAAATCCTGTTGGTGAGGCATTTACTACCCGTAAAACCATTTTGATTGACTACGAGATAGCCAACAACCCGCAAGCAGCTTGCTCCGAGTTGATATCTGGATGTGCATCACCGCTCATCTTTCGTGATCGCGTGATCGGTGTTCTCGCCATCAAGAGCACTCGTGAACACGCCTTTTCGCCTGAAGATGCGGAGTTGTTTGAGCAGGTTGCAAAGCAGGTTGCGATTGCGGTTGAGAATGCACTGGCCTACAACGAAATCGAAACGCTGAAGAACAAACTCGAAAAAGAAAAGCTCTACCTGGAGGAAGAGATTCGTACCGAATACAACTTCGAGGAGATCATCGGCTCCAGTTCAGTTCTGAAGCGTGTGTTGCAAAACGTAGAGACGGTTGCGACGACTGACTCCACGGTTCTGATATACGGTGAAACCGGGACAGGCAAAGAATTGATCGCACGGGCTATTCACAACCTCAGCGATCGCCGTGAACGAACGCTAGTCAAGGTAAACTGTGCTGCTATTCCTACTGGTCTTTTGGAAAGCGAATTGTTTGGTCACGAGAAAGGCGCATTCACCGGCGCAATTGATCGACGAATTGGGCGATTCGAGCTTGCACATCAAGGGACGATTTTTCTCGATGAAGTTGAGGATATTCCACTTGAGTTGCAATCAAAGCTGCTGCGAGTGCTGCAGGAACAGGAGTTTGAGAGGTTAGGAAGTTCTAGAACGATTCGGGTTGATGTTCGAGTTGTGGCTGCTACAAATGCGGACTTGGTGCAACTAGTTGAAGAGAAGAAGTTTCGCAGTGATTTGTATTACCGGTTGAATGTATTCCCTATTAATCTTCCGCCATTGCGAGAGAGACCTGAAGACATTCCGCTGCTGGTCCAGTTTTTTGCTAATAAGTTTGCGCAGCAGATGAAGCGCCGGATTGAGAGTGTGCCGAAGGATACGATGGCCGCGTTGGTTAATTATTACTGGCCTGGCAATATTCGTGAATTACAAAACCTCGTCGAACGTGGCGTAATTCTTTCTCGAGGATCAACTCTGGATGTACCGCTCGGAGAATTGAAGCAACCCACCAAAACGCTGAACCATACGAATGGCTCGACAACCCTGGAGTCGATCGAGCGAGATCACATTCTGCGCGTCCTGGCTGAATCAAAATGGGTAATCGGTGGTCCATCGGGTGCGGCAGCTCGCCTCGGCGTGAATCGTACTACCCTAAATCATCGGTTGCGGAAACTAGGAATTACTCGCCCCCAGCCCCAGTCGTAACCCCTATAGGAAAACTAGCCTTTAGAGATTGGGTGAAAGTAAGAAGCTGTTTTACTCCCTTAGGAGTGAAGCGATTCACCCACCTGTAGTCGACAAAGTCCCAGACCACTCTTCATGCACAGCAAAGAAATTTTTCTGTCAAATGTCGATCTGGACGCGGCTCATTCGTCATAACAGTGAAAAAGAAACCTCCGGCGCGAGGAGCGAAGAACGGAGGTAGATCCGACAAGGATCAGCATGAAAACTGATTAATAACAGAACAACAAGAAAGGGAAATCATGGGAACAACACCAACACACGAACAAGCACAACTTCATCTCCAGGTTTACGACTTACGCCGCGAAGCGCGACTACGCCAGGCACGCGATTGGTTTCAGCAGAATTACACTGCAGAAACTGTTGAGGATGTGATGCGTATCGCAGCGCCTGGAACCGAGAACGGCGCCTTTTTTGGCATGGTGATTGGATATTGGGAGCAAGCCTGTGCTCTGCTCAATTACGGCTTGCTGCATGAAGATCTTTTCTTCGAAACCAGCGGCGAGTTCTTTGGTGTGTGGGATGCAATCAAACCGGTGGTCCCCCAGTTCCGGGAGAAGTTTGCAGAGAAACATTTACTTTCAAATCTCGAGAAAGCGGCGAAACGATTCGAAGAGTGGTCCGAAGAACGCTCTCCCGGACACATCGCCGCCATGAGGCAATTCAGACAACAGGCGCGAGCAAAAGCAGCAAACGCCTAAAGGGGGTTTAAACCTGCGATATTCGCTGCTGATGTCCGATAAGCTTCAGCCTGCAGTTTCTGGCTGAACACAAGGGCTAAATCGAAGGATGAAACTACCGCTAAACGCGACAGGCTAAAGCCAAAGGGACATTAGTAGCGGAGGTCGCAGGTTCGAACCAAAAATGAAGGAGGGGTCATGTTGAAAGTTCATACAAGCAAATTGGGAAATATCGCAGTCATCTGTGCTCAAGGGAAAATTGTGCGAGGCGATACCGAAACGCTGCGCAAGGCTGTGTTGAACCAGACTGATGCTCGCGTCGTTATACTCGACTTGGCACGAGTAAACACCATCGACGCTGGTGGCCTGGGGCTGATGCTAGAGTTGCGCGAACAGACTGAATCGAGAGGAATTGAGTTCAGGTTAAGGAACGTCACGAAGCTTGTTGGCCGAATCCTGGAAATCACGCGTCTTAACTCTGTGTTCAAGATTTCCGGCGGGGTTGAACTGCCACCGATCAGATTGAACACAAATGCCCCAAGATTCCTGGAGTTCCGAAGTTGCGTTTGAGAATAGTGCCGTTGTTATGAACACCTGGAGACTTCCGAACATTGCAGAGCTACGACAAGCTGCCGAATTGGTATCGAACTACGTTCCTGAGACTCCTCAATTTCGATGGCCGCTGTTGTGCAAAGAAGCGGGCTGCGAATTATGGATTAAACACGAGAATCATACTCCGACGGGTTCGTTCAAAATGCGTGGCGGACTTGTATACATGAACTGGTTACGTGGCGAGCACCCTGAGGTCACCGGAGTCGTCAGTGCAACGCGTGGAAATCACGGTCAGTCGATCGCGTTTGCGGCAGAGCAGTTTGGCTTGAAGGCGATTGTGGTAGTTCCTCACGGCAACAGTCGTGAGAAGAATGAAGCAATGCTGGCTCTGGGCGCAGAGTTGATTGAGCATGGTGAGACTTTTCACGACGCCGATCATTACGCGGATGAGTTAACTGAAAACCGAGGATTATTTCGCGTCCCATCATTCGATCCATTACTCGTTCGCGGCGTTGGCACCTATGGTCTTGAATTGTTTGAGCACACTGCTGATTTGGATTTGGTCTATGTTCCAATTGGCTGGGGTTCTGGAGCTTGTGGACTCGCGGCCGTGCGGAATGCGCTGGGATTGCAGACAAAGATTATTGGTGTCGTTTCCAAGCAGGCGCCGTCCTACTCTCGATCAATTGCCGAACGAAAAATTGTTGATATTCCGCCTCAAACACGAATCGCCGACGGAATAGCCATCGCTCGACCCCATCCTCGAGCGTTTGAGTTAGTTCTCGATCAAATTGCGCGCGTGGTGGAAGTGAGTGATGACGCTGTGGAGGAGGCAATGAGAATTCTATTTAAATGTACACATAATGTCGCTGAGGGAGCGGGCGCTGCATCGCTGGCCGCTGTCCTCCAGGAACGTGAAATCGGCGCGGGCAAACGCGTCGCTGCTGTTCTCACCGGCGGAAACGTCGATACCGATATCTACTCTCGCGTCCTCTCGTCGGGCACTTCGCAAACTTAGCTTCGCAAATTTTTTTTCAAACGAGATGTCGATTTTTCTAAAGTCAGTCGTCGTAGTGTCAAGAGCGTCATTCATATGGCATTGACTGGCACGAACC
>PSRF01000061.1 GCA_003175865.1 Blastocatellia bacterium | reverse complement strand
ACATAGTTGGTAACGATTGGTTTGTTGTCAGGACGCTTAAGATCGCGTTCGGGATCAAACGGATTACCTGGATATTTGAAGACGATAATATCGCCGCGTTTGATTTCGCGCTGCGGTAGAAACGGGAGTGATTTGCCGGGTGCGAAGATGAATTTATTTACCAGCAAATGGTCACCAATCGTAATCGTATTCTGCATTGAACCCGTTGGTACTTTTACGGCCTGAACGATGAAAGTCATGCCGAAAAGCGCCATGATTACAGTCACAACCGCTGATTCAAAGTATTCACGCCAGACGGTCTTCGGCGGCCCTTTGGGCTTCACCGGAGCAGGAGGAGTCTTCGAGTGTCCGTTACGATTGAATAAACGGGAAAAAGTAAATGGTTGTGCCTCGGTCTTTGTTTCCGTTGCCTCGTTAGTCACTTTGTTGTCAGGTGCATTTATTGCCATCAAAAACATCCTAGATACGTTATCGGTGCCGGTCAAGTTCAGCTTAACAACGAAACTCTGTACTTACACTGCAGATTCAGACTGGCCCAGCGAAGAATCTTCAGCTTCCTCCATTTGCATGATCTGGAGGGCCGCCTTCGCGGCCGCTGCTTCCGCAGACTTTATTGAATGACCGGCGCCTTGGATGCTGCCATTGTCCCAAGAAACCTCAACATGAAAGGTTCGACGGTGCGGCGGGCCTTCAGTTTCGATTACAGAATATCGCGGGGCATGGCGGCGTTCTGCCTGTAGTTTTTCCTGCAACATAGTCTTGTAATCGGCCTGCGCGGCGGCTAGTGGATCGGCGCACTGTAACTCGTCTTGCAAGGCATGAGCGACGAAAGCAGTCGCTGCAACCAGGCCACCATCGCGAAATATCGCGCCTGTAACTGCTTCAAACACGTCAGCAAGCAAAGCATTCTTCTGACGGCCGCCACTTTTTTCCTCGCCGCGACCGAAACGTAGAAACTGACCCAGGTCCAGTGCACGTGACGCCTTTGCGAGTGTGGGTGCACTGACCAAACGGTGTTTCATTCGAGAGAGTTCACCTTCACTACCTGCGGGATATGATTCACACAGATAATTTGCGACGACCAAACCCAACACCGAATCGCCAAGGAACTCCAGCGACTCGTTATGCAGCTTACGAGCGCCTTCCTCATCACCAGGTGCGACGTTTTCGTGCGCCCACGAACGATGAGTTACAGCGCGCTCAAGCAGCACTCGATCAATAAACTTGTAACCAAGAATTGATTCCAGGTGGTCCAAGTCAGGTGCAGTGTTCTCGAATTCCTTCAAAGCGGTGGACTCAAAACAAATGCCGGAAGCGTGTCGAATAACTGCAACATGCTTCCGGCGGATAAGCTGAAACTGGTAATGAAACTAGTTTCGCGGGTGCTGATTTTTCGGCCTACCAGGTCCCGTTGAACTGGCTGGCTTTGTTCCCGCCGGTTTTGTTGTTGTGCCGGCTGCGGGTGCGGTGGGTTTCGCCCCCGAATTTGTAGTTGATGGGGTCACAGACTTGTCGGATGCGACCGCTGGAGTACCGTTACCAGAATTAGATGCTGGTGTCGCCGCAGGTGTCGATGCTGGCAAGGTGGTAATCGGCGTTGGCTCGGGCGGTAAAGGTTTCGTCAGGATGCTGGCAACCATTTCGTTCATGCCGGCAGGAGAATCGTTGTGACGATATTTGTACCAGGTCGTTAGACTCTCGGTCCATTGGGCCTTTTGCGCTTGATAAGCGGCATCGCCTCCCGCAGCAGCGACGGCGCGCGCATATGCGTCAATCATTCGATCTACAATTTGATTGACGTTCGCCAATGCTAGTTTGCTCTCCGGAGTTTCATCCTTGCCCTTGTAGAGTCTGGTGTACTCCTCAAACTGTTTTGCATATGACCCATTTTCGTATGCGGCAGCAATGTAAGCGTACGGCAGAGGTGATTTCTTGAGTTGTGTTTCTGACTGAGCTGCCTTAATCAGATAGCTCAACGCTCCGGAGGGATCAGATTCCAGAGTCAAAGTTCCGATCGTGTAATTCAGGTACGCGGAAGCTTCATCAGCGCCTTTAAATGGTTGCCAATTGTCGACGGTCTTCCCCGAGCCGAGTAATTGCAAAGCCTTCTTTGCGTAATTCAAGGCGTCAGGAGTCAGCGATTTATCCTTAGCAATCAGATAGCCGTTGGCCCCGAGGTCGACCATTACCTTTACGTTTTCAGGTTCGTCCGTAAGAATTTCGCGACCGAGTGCGTATGCTTCGGGATACTTGTGATCGGTGTAGAGCAGTTGAGCAAGTTTGCCAGGACGGATCGCTTTCTCGTAGGCGCCCACCCATTTCTTCAAGTACTTGCTCTGATCAGTGTCCTCTTGTGTGCACGCAATATACTTTTTTGCTACGTCGTAAGCCTTAGCTTGTTGGTCAGTTTTATAGGTCTCGATAAAAGTCTTGTACCAGGCGTCTTTGTTCTCCTGTGTACATTGGTCTTGGCTCAACCAGGTGGTGTTCGCCAGCGCCGAGAAAGCGAGCATCGTTACTGTCGCGCTCACCATCACTAATCTAATCATCGTCTTCATTATTCGTCCGAACCTCCAAAAACTTTTGTTCGCTATCCCGGCGAAGGTCTATCCCACGCGTCGCGACAGGAATTTTAAGATGCTAACGGTGCAGAGAGCGGTTGCCGTTCTTTACACCTTGGGAGAGAAGCACAACTGAGTGTTACCGAAAATCACCTCAAAAAAGAACGCGCGCAATATTCCTGCAACTGTGAGGAAAGTGTCAAGGAGAGACACTTAAAAACACAAATATTGACGCAAAAAAACGCCGGAACTCAGGGTTCCGGCGCTCAATTGATGACTTCTTTAGGACAACCTAGTTTGGATTGATGCGACGAGGCCGTTGGTCATTTGCAGCTGGGTTTGGTGCTGCATTTGAGTTTGGAGTAGGTGCCTTTGCTCCGGTGGAATTAGCCGGAGTAGCTTGGGTTGATTCAGCAGGCTTCTTCTCGATCGGCATCAACACACGTTTGACTGTGTTCTTTGGTGTAACTGTTTCATTCGACGGCTTTGAGGTTGTTGGACTAGCAGAGTTGTTCGCCGCTGACGCGCCAGGTTGATTGGCATCAGTTGCATCAACTGTCTCGCCGTTTTCAGCAGCTTCCTTGGCCGCATCCTCATTCTCTTCTTCGTCTGCGGTGGCCGCAACCTGGAGGTTGATCGCAGTACCAAATCGATGGTTCAGTTCGCGATAAATCTCTCCAGCGACTGCGGCGGGAAAATGTCGACGACCATCTGAACCTTCAGCAATCACTACAACTGCCAAACGCGGGCTCGCCAAAGGAGCATAAGAGGTAAACAATCCAACCCAACCACCCTGACCAATGCAGGTACCAGTCTTGCCCGCGACTGTCTGCGTAGGATCATAAGCACGACGACCAGAACCATAGTTCACTGAGCCGACCATTCCTGGAATCATGCGTTGCCAAACATCAGTTTCGATGCTTAGCTTTCGTCGCACCTTCGGAACAAACTTATTATCGGACTGAGGGACTTGAGGAACTAAGAGTCTGCCACCATTCGCCATCGCTGAGACAAGTGTACCAAGCTGCATTGGTGTCACTTCAAAACCATCAGCATAGGAAAACATACGGCGCTGGACGAAGCCCGGCTTCAATTCCGGCAATCGACCTGAAAACTCAAAATTGACGTTCGCTCCAGTCTTTTCACCCAGACCGAGCTCTCGCGCATAACTCACCATCTTATCGAAGCCAAGATGACTACCAACTTGTTCAAAGTATGGATTATTCGAGTGCGCGAGCGCAGCTGTAAGATCCATGCGATACCCGTCGGCGGCAGTTTCCACCGGCGGAATAATTTTCTCTGAGAGACCAGCTACACCGGTTATCAGCTTGATTGTCGAACAAGGTTTGAATCCGCGTCTGAGTGCCCACTCCTGATTTACGATCGTGTAAACGCGACCGTTGTTTGGATCCATAACAACAACAGTTCCAGCATGATTGCCGAGCGCATTAATCGCAACGCGACGAACTTCAGGATCTTCACCTGCAGTATTGTCTTTAGCAATTAGCTGTTGAACTTCGCTACGTAGTGCATTGTCTCTCGCAATAGCTGCGAGCCGCGCAGCTTCCGCACGAC
This sequence comes from Blastocatellia bacterium, assembly GCA_003175865.1. Taxonomy (GTDB): domain Bacteria; phylum Acidobacteriota; class Blastocatellia; order Pyrinomonadales; family Pyrinomonadaceae; genus PSRF01. The sequence continues at coordinate 1,949 of PSRF01000061.1, read as the reverse complement.
GACGCGCTTCTTCTGCAGCCCGGTTATGTTTTGCTTCAATGCGACGCATCTCTGCCATGCGTTCGCGTTTGCTAAGCGGGCGATGTAATCGTCGCTCGAGCGCCTTAATTGACGCTGATTGCTCGCGGGCAACGAGCGCGCGCTGTCGTCGCATGTCACGTTTAGACATACGCGCACCACCGCGACGCGAAGCTCTCGCCGACTCGCGACCACCGCGACGAGATCGACCTCGAGCAGATGCTTTATTTCCCCTCTGAGCACGTCCTTTCTGTGCTCGAGCGCTACGACCGTGTGAGGACGATGAATGCTTCTTTCCAAAAACAGTACCAGAAATAGATAACGAAATTAGAACAAACAGAATAAAGACGAGTTTACGGGCCGTAGGGGATGAAAAATGCAGAGTCATCAGGGCGAACTTACCTTTCTTAGGGATTTGCTCACCAGGCGGTGAGCAGAGTCGAAATTCTCTGGACGCCGACATTTGCCGCTGTATCGTCGCCAGCGTCCCTCCTCTTACTAAAAACTCCATTTGCAGTTGTTGGAGCTTTCAAAATACCTCTCCTTAGGTTGAAAAAGTCGTCAAACCTTCGACTGCAACATTGAGGCGGGAAGAATTCCCTAAATGGCGGTCCCTGGGGACATTGATTTGAGACCGTCACAACTATAACATCGCGATTGGTCAACGGCAATAAAAAAGTAATTGATCATACATAAATCAATGGAATTGGGGACTCCGACTCTGGCTAGCCACCCACAACAGCGTGGTTTAACCAACTGACATCCCTTCCCCTTATCGGTACTTCTAAAGCAAGACATGAAGTTCACAACACTAATACAGAGTTTTAGGGCACGCCTTTTATTACTACTAGCACTGATGCTGGGTCTGACGCTTGGCGTCCAGTACTACTTCAACCTACGGACTGTCAGGACAAACGCACATCGAATTTTCGAGCAGGAACAAGCAATCATGACCGGCGTCGCACTCGGTCTGAAGAGCATCAACACGGATAAGTACCTCGACACAATCATCGGTGAACTACGTGATCCATTGCTGAGCGACCAGACTGGAAGACTCCGAAACATTCTGGTCTTTGATGAAAATGGCAATGTTAGAGATAGCATCATCCCTGACTACAATCCCGAAAGAAAAGACGACGGCACAACCCAATACCACACCTTCGGCGAGATACCATTACCTCCACTCCGAAGCGCCGCACAGTTCGCTAAAGAGCAAGAACAAATTCCCGCATGGTTGTCGCCCGGTCGAAATGTCGATTTCGGCGAGGCAGGCGCGTTTTATTTCCCCGTGGAAACGGATCAGGGACGCCGGTTTATCGTCGTCGAGCTTGGGCCAGCAAACATCATGACCAACTTACTGGAGCAACAAGCGTCACGGACTGCGCTCTACACTCTGGTCTTGTTGTTGGTCACAACTCTCGTCACTGGGTTCTTCGTATGGCGGTTTGCACGACCGGTAAAAGACCTGTCGATTGCTGCACGCGAAGTTGCAGGCGGTAATTTCAACGTTCAAGTCCCAGCCGTACGTCAGGATGAAATGGGAACACTTGCTGCCGCTTTTAATGAAATGACGGCAAAGCTTGGTCGTGCACGTGAACTGGAGAGTCAACTTCATCAAGCCGAAAAGGCTGCCGTGGTTGGTCGACTTGCTGCGGCTATCGCTCACGAAATACGTAACCCACTCAACTACATCAACCTAACACTCGATCATTTGCGTTCTTCCTTCGCGCCCGGCGATGAGAGAAAGCGTGAGACGTTTGTTCGTCTTACCGATCAACTCAAAGCTGAAGTTGCCCGTATTAATCGACACATCACAGATTTCTTAAAATACTCGAGGCCGTCCAAACTTGAACTGCAGAATGTGAATCTCCGCGCAGAAGCAGAGGACGCATTGCGACTTGTTCAAGCCAGGACCGAACAGATGGGAATCC
>PSRF01000300.1 GCA_003175865.1 Blastocatellia bacterium | reverse complement strand
ACAAAACTAGCCGCATCGGATGCGAGGAAGATCGCAGCTCCAGCGAGTTCGTCGACTGTGCCGAATCTCTTCATCGGTGTCCGAACAAGGAACTCGCGACCACGCGCAGTTTCGTCAAGTAGCTTTTCATTTAAGGGAGTCCGAAACACACCGGGAGCAATCGCATTCACTCTCACGCCGCGCGGTGACCATTCAAGCGCCAACGATTTAGTTAGAGAAGCAACCGCAGCCTTACTCGCCGAATAAGCTGCCACTTCGTACAACGCGACGTAGGTTGAAAGGGAGGCGATGTTGATGATGCTGCCGCTTTCACGTTCCAACATGTGGCGACCAAATATCTGCGCGGCACGCAACGTACCGGTAAGATTCGTATCTAAGATTCCGTTCCAATCATCTTCGGAAAAATCAAGAGTAGGTGCGCGCTTTGTGCGTCCGGCAGAGTTGACAAGAATATCGACCTTTCCGAAAGCCTTAACTGACTCAGCAAGGACGTTCTCCAGTGACTGTCGATCCGAAACGTCAGAACTGACACGCAGAGTTCGTTTACCTATCATTTCTATTTCGTTTGCCGCTGCGTCGACCTGTTCGAATCTTCGGGATGTCGGAACAACGTCAGCGCCAGCCTCAGCCATACCGCGCGCGATGGCCAGTCCAATGCCGGAAGTGCCGCCAATCACCACAGCAGTTTTTGAATTCAGTTCAAGGCGAGAGTAGCTCATAAGACCTTTCTGAGAGCGGATAAACTGTTCTGACGAATTGATTCTGGAAGCGCCATTCTAACCGAACCAGCTCCCAAAGGCTGCTGGTTGGGAGACGACAGCCTACTCACAAGAAGGAGGAGAGTTTTATGGTTAAAGGTTAGACCACTTTTGAATTTGACGGATACTGTGTAACACCCGCTGTTAATGGGAGTCAAGAGCTAAAAACTGCAAATGGTGTAATAAATAGAAGGATTTTTGTCATGTGTAGTCTAATCAATTTGTGTCTTGTGTAGTTTGACCGCGCATGGTAAAGTCATCCTCTTGGAACAAGATTGGTAAAACCAGTGGGTATAGGATGACCACGTTGTCGGCCACAACTGAGCAAACGATAAAGCGGCGTGTTTCAGATGAGAATATTTGGTTAAGCCACGCTGGCCGCGCCATCTCGAACTCTCTCGGTTGTCTTCAGGTGAACGAGCTCGAATATGAGGTGATGTCATCCGAAGAAGCCGTCGGTGCCGCCATGCTGGAGGAGCTCGAATCCGCAGCGAAGGCGAAAAATGGACCACTTGTAATCATTCTGCTCGGTGGCCGAGGTGCACAATCTCTTCATCGACAACTGGGGAAACTAGCGGCAACAAACGAGAAGGATTGGTTGTTCGAACGATTGCACGTGTTTACACAGGATGCTCTCGCGCCGTTGAGGTTAGATAATGGTCTCAGTTTTGTTCGTGATTTTGAGCGCCTGCTTGGACCCGAATTTTTTCGGAAGGTAAAGAGTTTTACCTGCATTCGAACTGATGCACCCAATCTCGAACGTGAATTGGCCGGTTATGTCGAGAAACTCGAGTCCTTGGGCGGTATTGATGTTTTCTTCTTAGGACTCGGGCCAGAGGCGGGTGGTGCGTCACATCTGGCATACATCAAACCGGGCTCTGGTGCCACTGCTGATGACATCGCTGGATTGATTCCGATTTCATCGAGCATTCTTGAACATCACATCACGAAATTTAAGGCCGGTGGAACAATCGTTAGTGAGGCTGATGAAGCTGAATGTCGCGCCGCCACCCACATTTTGACGCTGGGTCCCGCAGCGATTCTCAGTGCGCGAAGAATAGTTCAGTCGATTGTCGATGCCGGCACTGCACCCGCGAAACGTGAGAGTTACAAACGTCTACTGGAAACTGAGATCTCAACGGAAACGGAAACTCGCCGTAGGCAAATGGATGACAATCCGGGACTCTGGTTGCGGCTTCATTCCAACGTTCGTTCACTGATTCTGGAAGACGTTTTACAAGACAATTAACAAACACAATGTCGAGCACTGACGTTTCCCAAGCAGCACAAATCAGAGACTACGCGATCATTGTCGATCCAAATGACAACGTAGCAGTTGTGAAACGCGCTACGAACGTCGATCTGGAAGTAGTTCTTCCGGATGGTCAGGTGCTGCTGCTTCGTGATGCCGTACCTCCTGGTCACCGGTTCGCAACGAAGGATATCGAGGCCGACAAGTTCGTGCTGCAATTTGGCCAACCGATTGGCACGTCGCTGGGAATCAAAGCGGGTGAACAGATTACTCATGCGAACATGACGAATGATGTTCCAATCGTGAGGGACCTTCCCGAAAGCTTACATACACCTCCTCCTGACTATTTCCCTGAAGATGAGCGTCGAACGTTCATGGGTTTTCGCCGCAAGGATGGACGAGTCGGCACTCGCAATTATGTCCTCATTGTGCCGACCAGTATGTGTGCGAGTCATGAAGCACAACAGATTTCCACGATCGCTGAGTTCACGCTGTACAGTAGGCAGAAGTATCCGAATGTTGATGGTGTCGTTGCGATTCCCCACAACAAGGGCTGCGGTTGCCAGGACGGTTCAACGATCGACGTCATGTTGCGCACGCTCTCGAATTATGCAGACCATCCAAATGTCGGCGGTGTGATATTGATTGACTTGGGTTGTGAGAAAACAAATCTGTCTCAAGTTGAAAGGTACTTACTCAAACGCGAAAAATCTTTCGATAAGCCAGTAACGAAAATCGGTATCCAGGATGTTGGCGGTACTCAGGCAGCAATTCAACATGGACTTCAGGAAGTCGAAAAGCTTCTGCCGATCGTCAATGAAACAAGCCGGGAGGAATGTTCAATTAGTGAGTTGGTGCTAGGAGTGAAATGCGGTGGTTCAGACGGATTTTCAGGAATATCCGCCAATCCATCGCTGGGCCGTGCTGCAGATTTGCTAGTCCGTTCGGGCGGAACGGTGTTGATAACCGAAGTGCCGGAGTTTTGCGGTGCGGAACACCTCTTGGCTAATCGCGCACGAGACGTCGAGACTGGTCGTGCCGTTTATCGAATGGTCGATTGGTACAAAGAGTACGCGTCGAAGTTTGGAGCAGTTTTGAATCAAAACCCAAGTCCCGGAAATATCGCGGGCGGTTTGCTTAACATCACCATCAAATCGCTTGGTGCAATTGCGAAGGCCGGCACAACCCGTGTCGAAGGCGTCGTTGAATATGCCGAAACACCAAAGAACCGTGGACTCAATCTGATGCAAGGGCCTGGTTACGATCAGGAGTCAACGCCTGGGTTGGTTGCAGCTGGCGCAACAGTTGTTGTGTTTACTACTGGACGTGGCACAACGATCGGCAATGCTATTGCTCCGGTCATCAAGCTTGCCTCAAATACACCAGTGTTCGACAGAATGCGTAACGACCTCGATCTCTCGGCGGGTGGCGTAATCGATGGCACCGAAACGATTGATCAAGTTGGCCAACGAGTGTTTGATCAGGTCTGTAGAGTAGCGACTGGCGACGTGCTTGCGAAGGCCGAAGAACACAAGCATCGCGAATTTCAGTTCTGGGCGGAACAAACTGTGTCGTTGTAGGTTTGTGTTGATCTTCAAGTGGTTGTTTTTTGTGCTTTGCGCTTTGTACTTTGAATTTATCAGTATCGTTCGGTTCGAAATCAAAGCACAAAGTACGAAGTACAAAGAACAAGGAACTGCAATGGTAGTTAGAACATTCAACTAGGTAACTTAAAAATGAAACGAAGCGCTTCAGCAGTTTGGAAGGGTGGATTAAGAGACGGTAAGGGAACAATCTCAACTGATAGCGGTGTTCTCGAAAACACTCAATACTCATTCAGTACCAGGTTTGAAGACGGCAAGGGAACAAATCCTGAGGAGTTGATCGCTGCTGCACATGCTGGCTGCTTCTCAATGGCGTTGTCGGGTCAACTTGGCAATGCGGGATTAAGTGCAGAATCAATCAACACCTCCGCCGCTGTCACACTCGAAAAGACTGACGCCGGGTTCACCGTGACCAAAGTGCATTTGACGGTTTCTGCACGAGTACCAGGCGCGAGTGAAGAGGCGTTTGCGACTGCCGCCAACAACGCGAAAGCTGGTTGTCCGATTTCACGTTTGCTCAAAGCGGAAATCACGATGGACGCTAAACTGGAAAGCTAACTAGGAGTGCGGTCCCGACTGTTTCGGGAGCGCCGTTGTTATTCCGTGGTTGCGAATCTGTCTACGACCGTCGGTGCGGGATCAGCTGCTTCCGATCTTTCATCGACTGATCTCTTCGCCATTCTCGAACAAGCCCTCATTCCCATTCAGAGGGGCCACCGCGTTCTCGCGGTCATTCCAGACAAAACCCGCGACGACAACACAGATCTGTTATTTCCTGAGGCAGTGCGATTTCTTAAGAAGCGCGGAGTTGCGCGCTTTGATGCACTGGTTGCACAGGGCACACATCCACCGATGACTGCGGCACAAAAGGAGCAGAAGATCGGTTGTGTCGCGGATTCATTCGGCATCGTCTTCGATCACGATTGGGACAAGCCGCAAGAACTATTCCTGCTAGGTGAGCTCGACGCCAGGGAGGTGAACCGTCTAACCAACGGACTGATCAAGAATGCGGTTCCAGTCACGATCAATAAACTCCTTGCGCCTAATGTCTACGATACGATTCTCGTCTTTGGTGCGACAGTGCCACATGAAGTTGCTGGATTTGCTGGTGGGGCAAAGTACTTCTTTCCTGGAGTCGCTGGCCCCGAACTAACGCACACAACACATTGGCTTGGCGCCTTAGCCGGCATCGAAGACATCATCGGACAGGTGGAAACGCCAACACGTCATCTAATTGAAGCAGGCGCCGAGTTGTTAACTCCCGAAATAATCTCTCTCAACACCGTCGTATCAAGACAGGCTGATGGGCGCTTGAGGACCTTTGCGCTATTCGCCGGAGATATTCGTGACGCATTTCGGCAAGCCGCTGAAGTAAGTAGTCAGGTCCACATCCGTTATACAGGCCGCAAGTATGAGCGAGTCATTGCTCTTTTGGATCCGCATTATGATGAGTTGTGGGTTGGTGGTAAGGCGAGTTACAAACTTGGTGCGATCATTGAAGATGGCGGTGAGTTGATCATTTACGCACCACACCTGAACAAAATTTCAGAGACGCACGGTGCGTTGATCGAGAAGTATGGTTACGCTCCGCTTGAGTGCGTTCGCGACATGCTGGGAGTTTCAGAAGAGTTGCGCGAAAACCTCTGTATCGCAGCACATCTCGCCCATGTTGCCTATGCTGGTCGCCTCGACGCAGACGGCAAAGTCGTACCTCGTTACAACATCACAATGGCAACAGGTATTGATGAAGCGACGTGCAGTCGAGTCAGGCTCGGATTTCTCAACCATCGCTCGTTCGATTACAAGCGATTCACTGGTGACCCGGATACACTCATCGTCAAAGACGCGGGCCGAGATTTATACAAAGTTTCTACTAAGGACTAGGCGACAAGAGCGTTGAAGTGTTGAATAGAATGCTGTGTGTTCTGCATCGCGAAGGTTGAGATGTATTGGTCAGCTTGAGTGACTTCCAACGGATTCGAGAACAGATAACCCTGACCATTCTCACACTCCAATTGCTTCAATAACATCAGCTGCTCTTCTGTTTCCACGCCCTCAGCAACCACGTCCATTCCGAGATTTTGACCAAGTGAAACGATCGTTCGCACGATTTGTGCGTTTTCTGAGTTCTCCATCATTCGCATCACGAACGAACGATCAATTTTCAACGTGTCAATTGGGAAGCGCTGCAGATAACTCAGGCTCGAGTATCCCGTTCCGAAGTCGTCGATACTGAGTTGGACGCCGAGTGCTCGGAGTTGGGTGAGCAGTGCGACGGCCTCTTCCATGTTTTCACTAAAGACGCTTTCAGTAATCTCTAGCTTCAGGCAATGCGGCGAGAGTTTTGTTTCCTGCAGAACGCGGGCAATGTTCTCGACTAGTCCCGGTTGATTAAATTGCTTCACTGAGAGGTTAACGCTGACGAACAGTGATGTCGTCGGATATGTGACCTGCCAGGATCT
>PSRF01000295.1 GCA_003175865.1 Blastocatellia bacterium | reverse complement strand
CGCAGAGCCTGTTGACGGAAATCCGATGACGTGTCGATTAAGACAGTCTTCCCGTCGTGTTCGATGATTACCGAAACTCGCAAACGTTTATCGTGAGGATCGTCGGACATGCACGTCTCGCACTCACAACCGATTGAAGGGACGCCTGTGGAGGTTCCAGTTCCGAGGAAGGTTAGTTTCATTCAAACGTACTGCGTACTTTGGACTTCGTGCTTCGTTCTTTGTGCTTAAGTGTTTGTACGTTATTCATTGATCTTCAATTTACAAATTTGCGCTTATGTAATTCAATCAAATTACCAGGATCAAAGTACAAAGATCGTAGATCTTTTAGTCTGCTTGAAGATCTAAAGATCATCTACCACCAGTGATATCACGACTCGAATACGCGCGAGGCTTCTGCTGCGAGTTAACCAGCGACACGTACTGCATGCGCAAATCGGAAAGTAGACCTTGAAGCATCTTTTGCTCCTGGGCCGTCAGATTTCCCTTCGTCTTCTGTTCGAGCATTCCAAGAACGTCGATCCAGTGCTTGCCGAGCTCAATGTCGACTTCGCGCTGGTGAGTTACCGGATGCTCCATCATTCCGAGTGCTGACGCAGCATTTGATGCCAGCGACATGAGGAAGTTGAGGAAGCTAGCTGGATCCTGAGCACTGGCCAGTTCTTCTTCACTCAGCTCATCATCCGAATCGTCGGGCTCTGCACCTGTAATATTAGGAGTTGTCGCTTGCGACGTCGGCATACTGGGAGCTGCTTCTGCTGGCGGTGTGGCCTGCACTGCCTGCTTGATCGCGGGTTCTTCCTCCGGAGGCAGGTCGCGTGGGCTGCCATCGGCGTTAAATAGTCGTCGATCTGTTACTTTGAAGCTTGGTTGTTCGTCGTGCTTTTCGCTCATATCATTCATGGTTGCGACGACACCGCCGTCGCTGACTTTTTGTTCATAAAAAAGCTTTGAATTTGATGGTAGCATTCCGATTCACACGGGGCAAAACCCGTTTTGGAACGCGGCGACTCTGTCGCCGCTTTTCGTCTCTTCAGCTGTACGTGATTGGAAAGCGCTGACAGAGCCAGCGCACTCCAAATTGTGCTTCGCTTTCATCCAATCTAGACTAGCCGCATGCCAGCAACTTTTAACGATTTGATCCAATTGATGGATCGACTGCGTTCTCCAAACGGCTGTCCGTGGGATCGCGAACAGAACTACACCACACTTGCTCCCATGCTGCTCGAAGAAGCCTACGAAGCTTTCGAGGCTGTAGAGGAAGCACGCGCAGGTCGCCCAGGCGAACTATGCGATGAACTTGGAGATCTGTTGTTTCAGATTGTTTTTTACTCCCAGGTTGCAAAGGAGCGTGGTGAGTTCACAATCGACGATGTCACTGACGCAATTCACAACAAGATGGTCCGCCGTCATCCACACGTGTTCGGCAACGTCACGGCAGAAGACTCTGCAACAGTTCTTCTAAATTGGGAAACGATGAAGGCCGAAGAGCGCCGAGCTTCGGGCAAAACCGAAAAGGAGAAGAACTCGTTGCTTGATGGTGTGTCTTCGAAAGCACCGGCCCTGATGGAAGCGCATCAACTCTCCACCAAGGCTGCGCGGGTCGGTTTTGATTGGGAAAAGGTGGACGACATTTTTGACAAGTTGCATGAAGAGATTGACGAACTGCGTACAGCGATCACAGAGCACTCCATCGCGCGCGACGAAGAAGCACATACTCGAGTAAGAGAAGAGATTGGTGATCTGTTTTTTGCAGCAACGAATATCGCGCGGCACATGCAAGTGGAACCGGAAGCGGCGCTGAAGTCGACAAATCGAAAATTCCGCCAGCGATTCGCTTTCATTGAAAAGAAATTACGCGAGCGTGAACGTACTTTTGATCAGGCGTCGTTGGCAGAACTCGAAGAACTCTGGCAGGAAGCAAAGAACTTTGGACTGCGCTGACTCTGTCAGCGCTTTGTAATCAGTGACGCCGCAGAGTGAAAGGAAAGCGGCGACAGAGTCGCCGCACTCCAAATCAGTAACCCGCAATCCTCACAGACCTGTAGACATTTTGAAACGCACCTTCGAAGTTACGTTCGCTCTGAGGTGCAAGCGCGAGCATGTAGAACAGTTGACCATTACCAACTTGCGTTGTGATCACCCGAATGCTCTCTTGCTGCCCGGTCGCTTCATTGATATTGACCAAACTAGTACTCAATGCGTCGCGGCCGGAAATCGAAGAACGCTGGTATGCGCCAACGATACGAAGGTTGCTGTTTCCCCGCGTCAAGCTACTGATGACTTCATCAGTACTACGTTGCAGGTTACTACTGTTTGTTCCGACGACACCAAAACTCACGCCGTGTGTAAATACTGACTGACCGTTGTATGTTCCATACGCGCCCTCGGGAACAAACCAAACCGAACTTTGATCGTTAATCTCTCTCCAATTGTTCGGCACACTCACCTGTACTTGATCACCCAGGATCGTATAGTTCTGATATCGGCTCGATGGATAATCTACGCGGCCTCGTGGCGCACTCTGAGGATAGCTGCCCTGCTGATCGGGATAATTACCCTGTTGGTCGGGATAATTCCCTCGATCGGCGGGATAACGTTGTCCACTGCGCTCAATATCCGCCATCGATTGCGCCCTCGGATAACCACGCAAGCGCTGCTGAACGCTGACAAACTCACGGGTATTGCCAATAGGGTTCTGAACCCGCAAATATTCAGCTTCACGATTGATGCGAGCATAGCGATCTGACGCACTAGGATGGTCACTTAAAAATCCGCCGCCGCCTCCACCCTGTCTTTCGATCGTCTGAAACATGTTCGCGAGGTCGCGTGGATCGTATCCAGCGCGGGCCATTATCTGAGCACCGAGAATGTCAGCCTCTGTCTCGTACTCGCGACTGAAGCGCAGAAAGTAAACGCTAAACGGCGCCTGCGCGAGTTGACCCAATCCTGGACCACCAAGAATTGTTCCGGCCACCCCCGCTATTCCGGCCAGCACTCCGACGCCGCCTCGTTGTTTGGTTGCCTGGGCAGTTCCATGTCGTAACGCAACGTGACTAAGCTCGTGGGCCATCACTCCCGCCATTTCACCTTCGTTGTGTGCGGCCTCGATCATGCCGCGATTCACATACATTGGACCGCCAGGTAGCGCGAACGCATTAATGTCGTTCGCATTAACAACTTTGAAATAGTAGTGAAATTCAGGATGCTGAAACTCAGGTGGGATCGCAGCTACCAAACGCTGGCCAACCCGTTCTACATAAGCCCTAACTGTTTCATCGCGCAAAATGGGAAATTGTCTTTCGGCTTCCTGTGCCGCCTGTCTTCCCAATTTAACGTCATCTTGAGGACTATACTTATTATTGTGATAAGAGATTTGGGTCTGAGCAACGAGCGAAAGCGGCGTCGCGCAGATCGCGAGCAATGCAATCCACGCCACCACTGCTCGCTGTTTTGTTGTTCGCCTTGAATTCATTGATACCTCCGGTCAAAACAAGACTAGCCAAATTCGATGAACTTCTACATGTTCTGTTTGCCCGCCATGCTCAATACCATTTCGGGAATCTCTGCACTAAAACGCAACAACAAGACGCACGGAAAAGAGTGATTTTGCGCCGAGTGCCCAGGATAAAGTGGCGGTCAACTGACCTCACAAATCGGCACAGCAACGAAGATGCCACGGGTGGGAAGAGAATCAGCCCTTATTTCTCGGCTCAATGTGGTCGTTGAACCATTGGGCAGCTTCGGCTACAGGTGCAATACGCGGTGATTCGCCGCGCAAAACACGTATCATCGTAATGATCAAAAACGCAACCGCCAATGCAGTGAAAAGGCTTCCGCCTAATGAACTGTGACTGATCAGGCCGATAACGTCGAATACTCTTTGAATCACCAGGATACCAATATGAATAGCGAGTGCCTGCGAAGCGTGAAACCGCACTTTGGCCTCACGTCTCGGGACTAAAAACATTTCAAGCAAGCACACAACAATACCGAGCCATGGTGCGTACGCCAAAGCTGTCGCCCAGCGCTCAGAAATGCCAATTCCTTCGATCTTAAAGTCGTCAGGACGTGCATATCCTTGGGGCTGGTTGGGGTTACTCCTGGGGGGAGTTTGTACAGGAGGTGCGTATGTGGGCGGAACAAAAACTGAGGGGTACGGAGCTTCGAGCGGGGTATTGCTATCGTAACGGCGTGTCGGGGCTTCAGAGTAGAGATTTTGGCGCGCGTCGGCGTGCTGATCTACTTGACCAGTATTGCGCGACACTCGCTGAGTTGGCGATCCAGTTTCACCCGTCCCGAATGTCTTCTCTGCCTTCTTTTCGACATCAGGCTCAAGTGGGTTAGTATCGTATTTGCTACGATTGGTCTCCATAAGCTCGCCGCTCAATTCCTCGATGAAATCTTACTCGTCCAGAATCGCATACTCAACCTCGTGCCAACTCTGTTCCGGCTCCGATATTTCAAATGCCCTGAGAATGGCGTCTTCGCCGGCTAGTCCTACGATGAGATAAATGGCTCCAGGATAGTAGGCGAGACGTACGTCGGTCTCGGAAGGTGTTGGAGTATTTGCGCGAGGATGTGAATGGTAGATAGCCAGGAGGTGTTCGTTGCGCTCGCGCATCTGGCGCTGAGCAGCAAACAATTCCTCGGGTGCTGCCTCGTAAGCAGTCTCAGGATTGGAGTTAACGTTACGAAGGCGATAGATGTTCTGTGCTTGTCCAGTCTCGTCGCCGCCGATCAACCCACAACACTCGTTTGGAGCCGCCTCCCACGCATGCGCGACCACTGCTTGTACTTGGTCGCGTCTAAGGCGGAGCATTCGTTTCGCTCTTTGGTGTTTGCCGAACGCGTCTGAGAAAGGCGAGGGATTTATCATTTTTCATTCATCTTTTTCATTTTGATTTGTTGTGCCCATCTTCAAGAAAAACGACGTTGGGTCAAAATGCTTCTGAAAGAAAAATGATGAATGATAAATCCTTTTCCCACTCAAACTTGTCCTCACTCCTCAACTATCCGCAGATGGAGCTCTTCAAGCTGCTTAGGATCAACTTCGCCGGGTGCGTCAATCATCAAATCGGCAGCTGATGCAGTTTTCGGAAACGCGATTACATCACGCATGTTGTCGGTGCCAGCCAACACCATCATCAAACGGTCGATACCAGGTGCGATTCCGCCGTGTGGCGGTGTGCCGTACTCCAGCGCATCAAGAAAAAAGCCGAAACGTTGTCGCGCTTCCTCGGTTGTCATGCCAAGTGCCTTGAAAACTAAACGCTGGATGTCTCGTCGATGGATACGAATTGAACCACTCGCCATCTCCACGCCGTTGATTACGGGGTCGTAAGCTTTAGTCCGAATCTTCGCGAGCAACTCCTTCTCTTCGCCTTCGACTGCGCGCTGCAACAATTCGAGGTCTTCGTCGACGGGCGAAGTAAACGGATGGTGCATTGAATAGTAACGCCCATCTTCTTCATGGTATTCAAACATTGGAAACTCGGTCACCCACAAAGGCGCGTAGACATTTTCGGGAATCAACTTCTCACGTTTTGCGACTTCATTCCGCAGCGCTCCGAGGCTGGCCGCGACTACTTTCGGTTTGGCGGAGACGATTAGCACTATGTCTCCTTTGTTAGCACCTGCCGCAACTGCCATCCGATTAACAACTTGATCGCCAAGTGCTTTCAAAAGTGATGATGTTGTTTCATCGCCGAGTTTTATCCATGCAAGCGCCGATGCGCCATACCTTTTTGCAAACTCCTGCAACTCGTCGAGTACCTTACGCGATAACGAAGCACCGCCAGGCACTGCGATTCCCTTCACCTGACCACCGGCTGACAACGCTGAAGCGAAAGGCGCAAAATCAGTTCCTTCTAATTGCGAGGAAAGGTCCTTCAGTTCCATTCCGGCAATTCGCAAATCTGGTTTGTCAGAGCCGAACCGATCCATGACCTCCGCAAAGCTCAATCGAGGAAAAGGTGTTGGCAGGTTCACATTGATTAGTTTGAAGACCCGTGCAAACAAACCTTCAATCAATGTGTAAACCTGATCCAAAGTCGCAAAACTCAACTCAACATCAAGTTGTGTGAACTCCGGTTGACGATCGGCGCGAAGGTCTTCATCTCGAAAACAATGTGCAATCTGAAAGTACTTATCGAAGCCAGCAATCATGCATAACTGTTTGAAGAGCTGAGGCGACTGCGGCAGCGCAAAGAACTTTCCGGGCTGCACTCGAGCGGGAACAATGTAGTCGCGCGCACCCTCGGGCGTTGACTTGATTAGAATCGGAGTCTCGATCTCCGTGAAGCCCATCTCAGTCATGTACGCGCGGATCTCGCTGGTGACTCGGTGCCGCAAACGAATGTTCGCTTGCAATTGAGTTCGGCGCAGGTCCAGGTAGCGATACTTCAAACGTAAGTCCTCGCTAGCCAAGGCGTCCGGCGAAGCATCGAGTTGAAACGGAGGTGTCCGCGCATCGTTGAGGATGTAGAGCTCGCGGGCATGCACTTCTACGTCGCCAGTTGCGATTTTAAGATTCCGTGTGCTCTCTGCGCGCGCGACAACATATCCGACAATTGCCACAACATACTCGCCGCGCAAGTCTTTGGATTTTGCGTGGGCTTCTGCTGAGTCTTCAGAATTGAAAACAGCCTGGGTAATGCCTTCACGATCACGTAAATCAATAAATGTCAGGTCACCAAAGTCACGTCGCTTAGCAACCCATCCCATCAAGGTGACGGTTTTCCCAATGTCATCGATGCGCAAAGCACCACATGAATCTGTACGTTCTAAATTTCCGAGGTTATCCAGCATTAACTTATGTCCGATAAACTTCAGTTAGTCGTTAACTCTCCCAAAACAAATCTTCGAATAAACCAGACCAGCGCAGCCCCTGAGCTTGAATCTTTGAGACCTCATCGACAAGCTAAAGCTTATCGGACATTGCTTGTGCGATCTCTAGGCGATTTCCTCCCGGGTCACGCACGTAGAATCTGGACCAACCTGGCGTGGGACTATCATCCGGCAGAATCTCGACACCCGCACCTCTAAACTTCTGTTCGGTCGCTGCCAGGTTGGCAACCGTGTAACACACATGGCGCTTGCTCGGGCAATCGGCACCGAGTCCATCTTCGATCGAGAGATGTAACTGCAGCGCACCGAGTTGGTACCATGCGCCGCCGCGTCCACGCGATTCCTCAGGCTTCGGCACTTCAGTCATGCCCATGATCACACCGTAAAAATGTTTCGCTTCAGCTTCAAGCGCGCGTGGCACGGTGACGTTGACGTGATGGATTACTGCGTTCATGGTTACCTGGTACTTTGTACTTTGTGCCTTGTTCCTTCACTTACAAACAACGAAGTACAAAGTACGAAGTTCAAAGTTCATAGTTCAAAGTTCAGATTTTGAAGTGCGGATTCTCAATAATTCCCAACACATTGCCGAAGGGATCTTTCACGGACGCTACTTTGATGTCTCCTCCAACGTCTTGCACATCATGGTGTCTTGTGGCTCCGTGTTCGAGTAACGTCGACAGAGCGTCTTCGGCGTTATCCACTCCCCAGTAAGCGACACCAACGTTGCCTAGCGTGACTGATCTGTCTTCGATCGGATGTAATCCCAATTCATAACCGCCAACGTTGAAGCCAACGTAGAACGGTTCGTCGAAGTAGGGCTTGATACCAAGCACAGAACTGTACCAATCTCGCGCACCGGCAACATCCTCAGCGTAATAAACTGCTGTTCGCAAACCTAGAAGCATTACGAATTCGTTTCTGACTTACGTGCGAAATCTACGACGGCATCAAACTGTTTTTCTCTGTCCGCGGTTCGTGACGAGGTTGACAGGAATGAGTTGAACTCCGCTGATTTGTTTTTCGGAATGCTTAATGAGTTCCACTCACTTGAACGAAAGTGCTTCGCCAGAAATACAATCTGTCCGATGTGATAGGCGTAATGGGCCATTTGCCTGTTGATTGCTTGAACGATCGAATGAGCCTCGCCTCGTATAAGGATCTTCTTGTCGAAATCTTCCAACGTCAGCGGTTCAAGAGCACCGAACACGCATTCCCAACCACGCTGCCAATAGGCCATGACATCCTGTTTCGTCGTGTCAGGTTCAATGACAAACTCCATATCTCGATGACGGTCCGGTTTCTCGCCATCTGAGGTTAAGAAGTCAGTCCAGCGTGAGATCATGTTGCCGGCCATGTGCTTCATGATCACTGCAACGCTGTTTCCTTCCTCATCGAGCGTGATGAAGAGCTCTTGATCTTTCAGCTGCTCGACCGCTTTTTCCGCGAGCTTCCGATAGGCGCGGAACGATGAAAGTGCGTCATTCAAGTAATCGCGTGCGATAGCTTCATTCATTGCCTAACTCCAACCCCCTGCGTATTGCTTCTTCTGCCTTTTCGCGGCTCACGCGTTTCTGTTCACCGCTGCGGAGATCTTTGATTGAAACTTCGTTCCGGACCTTCTCGTCAGCGCCGATCACGGCCACGAACGGAACGTTACGCGATGATGCGTACTTAAACTGTTTCCCGAGCTTATCAGCATCAGGATACAGATCAACTTTCAATCCCGCATCTCGCAAGTCGTGAGCAAGTTGTATGGAATCGCCAATATAATCCTCGCTCCAAACTGCCACAACTACATCTGCAGGAGCAGAACCAACATGCGGTGGAAACATCTCGCGTTCGGACATCACGACAAGAATTCGTTCGAGTCCCAACGAAAATCCGCACGCTGGTACGTCCTGGCCCAGAAACATTCCAACGAGATTGTCATAACGACCGCCACCACCGAGACTGCCCGCCAGATCCTTCACTGCGATTTCCATGATGGCTCCCGTGTAGTACGACAGACCACGCGCCAGACTTGGATCTATTCTTAAGTACCGGCCCGCACACGTCGCCAATGAGTAGTCCACAATCGATCGCATTTCATCGACGCCCGCGGCTCCCATCTCATTGTCACCGACAAATTCGACAATCCTGCCCAACACTGCTTTGTTCAAAGCATTCTCTGGTTCGTCACCGCCAGCAATTTCTGCCGCCGGTTCAAGAGTAGCGAGGTCAATAAAAAACCCGAGTAATCGCTCAGCAGCAACAGCCTCAATGTCGCGCGCAGCGAGCTCCTGTTGAACTCCTTCACGTCCGATCTTGTCGAGCTTATCGAGCGCAATCAGCGCGGCCTCGTGTTTGGCGAGAGAAACGCCAGCCACACCCAAAATTCCCGTCAGTACTTTCCGATGATTCAGGCGAATGGTGAAATCACGGAAGCCCAATTTCTGAAGTACTTCACTCGCAGCCGCACAGATCTCAGCTTCAACCACCATTGAGCGCGAACCAAGGACGTCGACGTCGCACTGGTAAAACTCTCGAAACCTTCCACGGGCCGGGCGGTCTGCACGCCACACCGGTTGAATCTGATAACGCTTGAAAAACTTGGGAAGCTTCTCTTTGTATTCAGCAACGACACGCGCAAGTGGAACTGTCAGGTCGTAGCGCAACGCGAGATCAGCTTCACCTGTGCTCTCGTGGACACCGCGCTTGAGTATTTTGAAGATGAGTTGATTTCCTTCTTCACCGTACTTGCCCAGCAACGTTTCGATATTTTCGACTGCCGGTGTCTCGAGCGGCTCGAATCCGAAGCGCTCGTAAACATCCTTAACTACACCGATGACGTACTCGCGTTTGCGAACATCATCGGGCAGAAAGTCACGCATCCCGCGCGCTGGTTGTGTCTTAGCAGAACCCATTATTTAAACCAGGAGAACCCTCCATAAATAACAAACTGATTGAGCCCGCGATTTGACCCGGCTGTGTCTCCGTTTGATATGTGATGGAACATGACACCGAGAGTAACCGCGCGGCGGTCAGAAGTGAAAATACGAACACCACCACCGACCTCACCAACAAAAGCAAACTTGCCTGAATCTTCAATCGGCACGGCTTTGTTAAATCCCAAGATGCCGCCGTTCACATGGATAAATGGGTGCACCTTTGAATGGTTAGAAAAGTCGAGTTGCAACCCGAGGGGAGTCACACCGCCTCCGTAGGCTGTCTCGCGTCGGAATGTCGTAACTCCACCTATTGTCGTGCGTGAAACAATTACGCCTGACGCAACCGCAACAGGAATCGCGTCGAATGTGTATTGCAAAGCCACGTGTTCGTTAGCAGCCAGCGTTCGTCCGTAACGGAAAGCAGCTAAAAAGAATTTTCTGTCAGCCGCCTCATCTTCGTGAAGTCCGCCGAAAATAGTCGTCGCCGCCGGTGCGAAGCCTGCCCAGAAACCAAACTCATTGTCGCCATGCTTTAGCGCATATGGATCGCCACTGCTTGTCTCAGGAACTGCCGCCGCATTCGGGGACGAGTTAACTGATTCAGTCGAGGAGTCTGTCATCTGCGCGTGAACGGAGATACAAGACAAAAGAACCAACAGAGTTGGGAGAAGCAATCGAGAAAAGGGTGTCATCCTGATCCCTCATTTATTTCCGACAACTGAAATTTGTCGTTAAGCTGTAAGAGCGGACGCTCGCTAACCACTGTTATTTGTGATCACATGTAATCGACAAGCTAAAGCTTATCAGACACTTCGAGATACTCACGGGTATAGCGAACGTAGTTTTGCCAGAACAATTTCAAACCAACCACTTCATGATCACTCAA
>PSRF01000303.1 GCA_003175865.1 Blastocatellia bacterium | reverse complement strand
CCATTATCTGGTGTGGACCAATCGAGATGGACCACACCCGCGCCATTTCTTTTCACGCTATTCACGCGCGGCGCACCTGGTACCGCTGGCTCAAGTGGATCAAACGCTGAGAACAGACGTCTACCTCCTGATTGTCGGGCAATGGATGCTTTACTTGATCTTGAATCGAAGTAGGGCGGGGTTTTCGCAACGGTCGCGGAAGTGCAGGCAGGCGCTAAGCAACCATCTGCGTAACCCAGCACTGCCCGTCCTTCGCTATCGATTGTGAAATCGTTGAAGTCGAGAAGATTTCGCGAAGATGGATTGAATGGATCTAACGCTCCGCAGGTTGTTCCGTTGATACACAGTGAACCGACCTGAACAGGATCATCTGGAGTGGCATCAATGGTTATCCAGCTGTTGCCCGCATCGTAAGTGGTGGCAATGTAGAGATGCCAAACGCCTCTGAAATTGTTGTCGTCTTGATAATCACCTGGTGTGGTTGTACCCAGGAAGCCAAATGCTGCACGGTTATCATCACCTGCAACGACTACGGGAAATACAGCACTCTTAACACCAACCTGTGAGCCAATATCACTGTCCCTGATCCACGTCTGACCACGATTTCGAGAGACCGCGATGTGTGGATGATTGTCACCGCTGATCCAACCGAGATAAATCGTGTTGGTGGATTGGCCCAGAGGCTTTCCTATATCGTTAAGTCCGACACCCACTGATGGATCTAAGCCACCTGTGCTGCCTGGCACTGTGTACGCATTCCAGGTAATGCCGTTGTCAGTCGATACCGCAACTCCGTTTGTGCCACCCCCAAAACTGCAGGACGAGTTCGGGATATAGACCGTGCCGTCGGGAGCAACTTTGATGTGGCCGTGAATACCGCCGGTACATTGCGTCGGATTGAACAGTAACACGCTTGGACCAAAAGTTAGACCACCGTCATCGCTGCGAGATACTTCCGCTTCGCCGGCGATATTCTGAGACGCGTAATACACGGCATTGGAGTAAAGCGGGTGAGGCGGTGGAGCGGGAGTAGCGTTTGGATTGTATGGACCACCGCCGACTGTTTCGTGATCTGGTCCGGCGGGTGCGCCGCCACCTTGAGCTGGTGTGTAGTTGTTGCCGTCGTCATCTGAAAACGCCATCAAGCTGTTTCCTTCGCCACCGATTAGATCCAACGAAAAGACACGACCCGTATGACGATCAACGAACCCGATCGGATCAGACAGAGCTGCTTGTTGCACGAACGGTGTTGAGACGTCATCCCACTGGTCTTTGGCAGGCGACGAGCAGTCGTCGAAACTTGTACGAAGTGTGTTTGGACCAGACTGAAAGAACGACACACCGCCGGTGTTGACTTTGTCGTGCTTGAAACTTGCGACGTTAGGATTCCAGTCAATACCTATTGATGGCTCACCTGCGTTGTCGCCCATACCTTCTGGCGCAGCGTAGTTTTGATAGCGAGGCGCAAGTCCCGATCCGGTTTGAACGGTCGCCGGTGGATCGACCAGCGCGATCGTGCCCGTAAAGCTTTGTCCCAATGGCGTAGTTGGTATGACTCGAATAGTGTATTGAGTGCCATCGGCGGGAATATTTAGAAAGACGGTTTCAGGATCGCTTGAGCCATGAGAACTGCCAACTGTCGTTGATCCCTGCAACACATACAGATCGAAATCAGCAGCAGATGATGGCCATTGAATCTGGATCAACAACTTCTTCGTTGCGGCCAAGCTCGACGCGTTTATCGTCAAGGTGTACTCGTCGCATAACGGAGTACCTGGCTGGCAAACCGGCGTAATCACTCCGCCTTGCCCGGACTCATTCGCAACCACGAATGGACCAGCCGTATAACTTAGTGGACCACTGTTCGCAGTGATTGTGCCGCTCGCCGGGCTGGCCGCTGAACTGATGGTCGTTTTGACAACCAGAGTTGTCGCTAAGAGTGCCAAGGCAATTAAGACGAGCTTGGTTCGTGTTGATGAAGAAAAGAGCGTGCGTAACGACGTCAAGGAAAAACTCAACAGGCGTGCGTGGTGCATTTCATTTAGCATTTTGTCAGTCTCCTGCAGTGGCGTGGCTCCTATCGCTTTTCGTAGTGCGATTGATGATGGTCCATAGACGGTGAATTAGGCCCTTTTGTACGGTGCGGAGATTAGAGGCCGCTGGTTGAGAAAAACTTGAGGTGCGGATGTGTTCACTTTTTCACGGATTACTCCACGCGATGACAATCCGGACTAAATCCGTGGTCGCTACGAACTCAAGTTTTCCTCAACCAGTCGGGGCTAAAGTTCAGCCAGTTAGATCAGATTGGAGAAACGGCATGCAAAAGATCGTGCTTACTTTGATTGTTGTGATTTTGTTGTCGGGAATCATTTTCGGAATTGTCACTCGAGGGAGGTCACACCTCGAGACCGTCTCCGAAACAGACACAGCTGAAAACAAAGTTTCAAGAACGACGTTGAAGTCAGGTGATGAAACGAAATCTAACGCATGCGGTTTGCTGACAACCGATGAGATCAAGTCGATTCAGGGTGAGCCGTTGAAGGAAACAAAAGCCAGCGGGTCAGTGCAAGACGGGCTGAGAGTATCGCAATGCTTCTACAGTCTACCGACGTTTGTGAACTCAATTAATGTTGTAGTCACCCAAAGAGGTGACGGTGGTACTGCACATGATCCGAAAGAACAGTGGGAAGCGACTTTCAAAGAAGAATCTGGAAACTCTCGAGAAGAGCAACGGGAAAGGAAAAATGTCTTAGCCAGAGAACGCAAAGAAGAGGATGAGGAAATTGCGAGGCCGATAAGGATTGCGGGCGTGGGCGATGAAGCGTTTTGGACGGGCAATCGTTTCGGTGGCGCACTTTATGTTCTGCGTCATCATACGTTCATCAGGATCAGCGTTGGTGGTGCCGGTGACCAGCAGACGAAAATCAACAAATCAAAAGCACTCGCCCGGTTCGCATTGAAGAGGGTGTAGGTCCAGCTGGCTATTGACGTTCGATGCTCTCTTCTAAGATAGTTTGCGGCGTGGCCAAACTGCATAAACTGATCGCGATCGTTCTGTTCCTCCCTTTACTTGTTCTCTCTCGACCTACAGATCAGGGAACACTGATCGTCAAGGCTTACCAAGAACCAGCGAAGGCGCCGGTGGAAATCCAATTCCGTGAGTTGCGCTTGGGGAGACCTCCGCTTGTGTATCTCACCGTTGAACTGGTGTTGAGAAACTCTGCGAGCGAGCCGAAGTGGTTTTTAATTCCCAGTAATCTCGGTAACGGGCGTGCAGCGATTGGACAAAAAGGAGGCATTGATTCGTTAGAAGTCTTTGCTCCGAATGGCCAGGGACGCGTTGCGATTGGACGTTTCCTCGGGACCGGAGGGTTTCACGCGGTTCAGCTTCCTGCTCAAGCAGAAATACGACTGCGGCGGTTTCCAATTTCGTACTGGGGTGATCCACCGAAGAGTCTGGACGTCGAAGTTGTGATTGCGAAGAGTTTGATGCTTGGTGACGAGTCTGCCGAGAGTTGGTTTGGCAGTTCTGCCTTGACCGATGTTAAGGCTGACATCAGTAACGACGCCGAAGATCCGAAGCGCATTGAGAAATCAAGACACACCAGGGACAATAAAGAGATAACGCCAACGATTGACGTTGACCACAGGTTGCGGCTGACACTAGCAGTAGACACGCAGAGACTTTAGGGTCGTGGACGTTCAGCTTTAAGTCTCCGTTGGACTTGAAGAACTAGATTTTGACAGCGCTGACTTCAAAGATCCTGTGAAAGTAAGAGGCCAGTTTTACTACTGACGGAGTGAAGTGGTCGTTAAAATAATTATTTCGAGCAGCTAAGGACTCAGGGATTGCCAGATACAATTTCTCTCAAAAGCAAGTTGCGCGGATCCAATTCAACTTGTTGCGGTCGTTCATTCAACTGAATCGTCTGAACGAACGTCTTTCCAGTAGGCTCTACCTTTACTACTCGACTTCCACTTGCACTGGTGATCTTCAATTCAACCGGGTCCAAAAACGCGTTGCCTGGCTGCACCTGCTTTAGCGTTACTTTCAACGCGCGCTTCATCTTTACCCAATCCCAGGACAACTCGTACTGCGGATGACCGCTGTCATAAACCCAACGCTGAAAGAACTGCTTTAAATCAGCAGCTGAAGCCCTTTCGAACGCGCTTCGTAGGTCTTCACTCGTCGCGGTCGAAGTTTTGTGCGCTTCGTAATAGTTTCTGATCCCGCTGAAGAACGCGTCGTCACCGAGTCTCGAGCGCAACATGTGCAACACCCATGCACCTTTTTGATAATTGTTCGCATTCAAAAGATCGAAAAGGTTTTCCGTGTTTGGATCGAAGATCGGAGCACGCTTCTTCTTCTCGTAAGCGAAAGCCTTTTCGGCTGCCTCCGTCATGTACCTCCGAAAAGCGGTTTCACCTTCTTGTCGCTGTATGAAAACGCCAGCGAAGTACGTCGCGAAGCCTTCACTCAACCAGAGATCCGACCACGTAGCTTCAGTTACGGAATCACCGAACCACTGATGTGCGATCTCGTGCGCAACTACATCTACAGTGTGCGCAGGAATACCGAATGTTTCACTCACAGATGGACTCGGGCTTGAATTGAACAGGTTCGAAGCAAAAACAATTGCGCTCGAGTTTTCCATTCCTCCAAACCTTGTGGCCCCGATGATCAGAGCGAGTTTTTCGTAAGGATACGGAGCAACGGTTTCAGTGAAGACGCGTAACACCGGCGCGGCTGGAGCAAATCCCGTCGGCGCATATGTGGCATCCGACTGCGGAACATAAAAGCTCAGAGGGGTGATTGCTGAACTGCCATCAATTCGTGCGAATTGGCCCACACCAATCACCATGCAATACGGAGGGATCGGTTGGGCTTCTGTGTACGACCAGGTCCGAGTGCCTTCCGATGTTGTTTCGACATGGTCCAGGCGGCCGTTAGCCACCACGAGATCATTGCCAGGTGTTGTTATTTTGAACTGCACAGTTGCCTTCGCAGATGGATGGTCCAGGCAAGGGATCCAGTGATGAACTCTATCTGGCCAATTGTCTCCTACAGCTGAAGGCCGACCGTCTTTATCGGTGGTCAAAATCAAACCGTCTTTGGGTTTGCCATGGTAGACAATCGTGAGACTAAGTTTTGTATTCGGCTCGACAGACTGTGGAAGTTGAACAACAAGCTTGTTGTCTTCATGCTCGAAGCTGAGTGTCGAAGAGTCAAGTGAAACGCTGTCAGTTGTCAGCTCGCCGAAATCAAAATCAACGACAGAAAGCCTTTTGATAGCGACTATTTCGATCTGCGTTCTCGCTTTGACTAGTTCGGTTAGCTTGTCGTCGAGAGTTAATTCAACTGAGTAGTGCAACGGTCGCCAGGCATCGACAAGCCGTTCGTGTCTGATTGCGAGTGAGTGAGAAACAAAAACTGTGAGAGACAAGCCGAGGACAGTGAGGCTGAGGAGCGTGTTTCGTTTCATCGTATACCGAGCATGAGGAGTGCTGAGCGATCGGAAACTTTTCTGTCCGATGCGAGCCAGTTGTTGTATTCCGACAACTCGTCTTCGGTCACAGGTCGATTGCCAAGTTTAGCCGCTGGGGTTCGTTCAAACGCTCGATTCGTAAGTGCCATGTGGGCCAAACGCACCGGCAACGGAGTTGGTTGAGCAAGTGCACGTTCTGCGCTTTCCACATCGGGAAAGAAATCGTCGTAAGCCATCAGATGCCAGACGGTGTCAGCGCCTTCGCCTTCGACGGCGAGCACGCGCAAAAGCCCGAAGGCGCTTTCAAGTTGGAACACTAAATCGTCGCCCGGCTGAAACTCATGTGACATTCAATCAAGGGTAACACAGTTGGAACCTGAACAGGTCGAACACGCCGCTGGGTCACATATGTCCTATTGTTGTTCTCCTCGTTGCCAAACGAAAATCTGAAACCTACAATCCAAACTCCGTCTGCAGTTCCCAAGGGTGAATGCCATGTCGCAGCCCGATCATAAGAAGGACTATTACGAGATCCTCGGCGTTGATTCCGACGCTTCACGAGCTGATCTAGATCGCCAATACAAACGCAAGGCGGCCCAACATCACCCAGATCGCGGCGGAAATGAAGAGAAAATGAAGTCGCTGAACGAAGCGTATTCAGTATTGAAAGACGCGAGTTCGCGACGAGTTTATGACCAGAGCCGAAGACACAAGACGGTCGCGAACAATTTTGTACCGGTTTCGTCGCCGCCGGCTCAGGACGTCGGCGTACTCGGGCACGGACTGAGTGCATTTCTGTGTTTGAGCGCAGGAGCGTTCTTGCTTCTGCTGGTGCGGTTTCAAGGAATCTGGTTTTTGTGGCCGCTCGCGTTTCTTGCGATCTTCGTGCTCGGGTTTGGTGTGTTAATGGCGCGGAGTGCGATGAGAGCTGCCAGTGCTAACCTGCCCGTGTCGAATCTTCTGCGCAGACATGCTGGCATTCAGGAAGTCGCGTTTTGGCTGGTTGTTGCTTGTTGCGCATTCGGTCTGTATCTCGTGTTGAATCAGTGAAGAAGAATGGCGATCACCGGGCTCGATCTACTGTTTCTCGAAGTGAACAATCTCGAAGAATCGAGCCAGTTTTACGAGGCACTTGGGTTCAAACTTGAGTCTTTCAATCTTGAAGCCGAGCCACCTATGGCGACGTTGCGTGCTGGAGGACTCAAACTGACCTTGGCGCAACATGTGGAAACGATGCTGCGTCGCGGCCGTGGCGCACACTTCTTCCTAACTGTTGATGATGTAGATCAGTTTTACCAAACAGTACGTGAACAGTTTCCAGAGATTCAGCCGCCGGTGGATGAAGGTTGGGGTGGTCGTTTTGTCACGTTGCAGGATCCCGATAAGTATCGATTCTTTTTCGTGGAGTGGAATGAAGCACCTAGTAGTTAAGAGCCAGTGTGCGAGAAGGGGTAGTCAGTACCACCTCGCGGTAGCGGGTAGTGGCTAATACGCGAAATTCTTCATTGATCGTTGTCACAGGAGCCACCCGCTACCGCGAGGTGGTACTGACTACATCCTTTGAGGTGATCACAAATGGCAGGCCAACACAGTGAGAATCTATTTCGACGATTGAAAGGCGAACTAGTCAACATCAAAACTGTCTCTGGCGGAGTTTACAAAGGACGAGTCGTCGACGTAACCAACGACTACGTATGTCTGAATGAGACCATTGATATGGAAGGCTCACAGGTCTTCCTGTTTTTCTCGGCAATCGAATCAATGGTTACCGGAGGCGATTCCTAGACAGGCAAGGGGAACAAGGGGCAATGCGTTACGTCGAGAATCCTCCCAATCCGTGGCTCACTCATTCTGTCGAATGGATTGGTGAGCCTCCACCGGCCAAGTTAGAGATATTCGAAGAGACTGAGACTAGAAAGATCATCACACACAACGATAGTCCCGACGTTGGGTTCGATTACACGGTGAACTGTTACCGTGGCTGCATTCACGGATGTACGTACTGTTTCAGCAGACCCACGCATGAATATCTCGGTTACGGTGCGGGCACGGACTTTGATCGCAAGATCATTGCGAAGGTAAACGCTCCTGAGTTGTTGCGTAAGGAGTTGATGAAGCCATCCTGGAAAGGCGCCGAAATAGTTTTTTCTTTCACTTCGGATCCTTACATTCCGCTTGAGAGTAGTTACAAGTTGACGCGTCGCTGCCTGGAGATATGCGCGGAGTTTCGACAGCCGATCGGAGTGATCACAAAGTCAGCGCTGATCCGTAGAGACATCGATGTGCTTCAGGACATCTCGAAGAATGCTCATCTGGGGGTGTTCTTTACAATCCCTTTTGTTGATGTCGCGAGCGCCCGGGCAGTAGAGCCATATGCGCCGTTACCCGAGGCCAGATTTCATGCGATGAGTGCTTTGGCCGACGCGGGAATAACAGTGGGAATTGGAATCGCGCCAGTGATTCCTGGTCTATCGAGTGACATCCCGGTGTTGTTGAAGCGCGCGAAAGAAGCTGGAGCACGTTACGCGTTCATCAACATGCTGCGTTTGCCGGGCAGCGTCGCGCCGTATTTTGAAGAGCAGTTGCGGGATAAACTTCCGACCAAAGCTGATCGTGTGTTGAATCGCATTCGAGAAGCGCGCGAAGGGAAGTTGAATTCGAGTGTGTTTGGTGAACGGATGCGAGGTAAGGGCCAGTACTGGGAGGCGACGGAGAGGCTATTCAGAATTCACTGCCAGCGACTTGGATTCAACAGACGCGAAGAGCACAAGACACCGCAGACTTCGACTTTTCAAAGGCCATCGGCCCAACAGAGTCTGTTTAATTAATGCCACGGGACAGGCCTGGCATCTCGATTACCGAGAGGTTTTTCTAGAGACATAAGCCCACCGCTTCTCTATAATATCCACCACTCAAGCCAAACAATCAGGAGGCAAAGGTAATGCTGATCAAAGATGTGATTCGCAACCGTGAGCCTTACTCGACGAAGGCGACTGCGACCGTACAGGAAGCAGCCGAGTTTATGGCGTCCCGCAACGTCGGTGCGGTTTGTGTAGTGGACGATGAGGGAAAGTTGCTCGGTGTCTTCTCAGAGCGTGACGTTCTGAAACGAATTGTTGTTGCCGGGCGTGATCCTCGCAGTGTTCGCGTCGGCGAAGTAACCAGCAACCTCCGCGCTGTGATTCGCTGTGACGAAACTCCGCATCAAGCACTTGAAAGGATGGAGCAGATAGGCACTCGTCATCTTCCTGTAGTTGATGGTGAGCGTTGGGTGGGCATGCTTTCAATGCGTGACCTGCTCCGCGTTGAGGTTGGCGAACAAGGCGACGAACTCAAGTTGCTGCACGAATACATTCAGCATTAACCCGTAATACTGACGCAATCACAACGGTTCAAAACAGGAGCGAAGCGACTGCTCGTATGCACGTTGCAATTCAACGAAACAGCAGTCGCTTCGTTCCTGTTCTGACTGGCTTTGCCATTTTTGCATTTGAGGGCCTGTTGAGATGAAAACTGTTTGGGGTTCGATTTGTGTTCTCGCCTTTGCGGTGACACTCGCGTGTAGTCACATACCTACCGGCAAGGGCGCCGGCGAAGTTGAGAGTTCGTCGCAGGCGAATACCAGCTTTCGTGTGGAGACAGTCGTCTCTGGCCTACAAGTTCCATGGTCGATTGTCTGGGCGCCGGATGGACGAATGATCTTCACAGAAAGGGTGGGCCGTGTCCGTGTTGTCGAGAATGGCAAACTGCGCGAACAACCACTTTTCACAGTTCCTGACGTTGAACCCTCCGGTGAAAGTGGATTGATGAGTGTCGTTCTTCATCCGCAGTTTGCGACTAATCACTTCATCTATTTGTCGTATGCATATGGTGGCGGTGGTGTGCGTGTTCGTGTTGTCAGGTACACAGAGAAGCCGGAAGGCTTTACCGATCGAAAAGTGATCATTGAGAACATCCCGGCGGCACAGTTTCATGCAGGGTGTCGCCTCCGTTTTGGTCCGGATGGCAAGCTGTACATTACGACCGGTGACGCTACGCAACGACAATTGGGCCAACAACTCGATTCAATTGCTGGCAAGACGCTGCGATTGAACGACGATGGTTCTGTACCTAACGACAATCCATTTGTGAATCAACAAAACGCTCGTCCGGAAATCTGGTCGTACGGCCACCGGAATTCCCAGGGGCTGGACTGGCAGCCCGGTTCGAATCTTATGTTCCAGACTGAGCATGGACCTAGTGGTTTCGATGGACCAGGTGGCGGCGACGAGGTGAACATCGTTGAAAAGGGAAAGAACTACGGTTGGCCTGTTATTCACCACAAAGCGACGGCTGCTGGAATGGAGTCACCGCTGCTCGAATACACGCCGGCCGTTGCCCCTGCAAGCGGCATGTTTTATCGAGGATCGGCGTTTCCACAATTCAAGGGAAACTTCTTCTTCGGTTGTCTACGTGGCGAACGAATTATTCGAGTAGTGCTGGACGGGCGACGCGTTGTGAGTCAGGAGGATCTCTTATTGAGCAAGTACGGCCGCATTCGGGATGTTGCTGAAGGACCAGACGGTTATTTGTATTTCTCAACTTCTAATCGTGACGGTCGCGGCTCTCCGGCGAACGATGATGATCGAATCATTCGTTTGGTCCCAGTGAAATAGAGAAGTCCAGCGGAACGCACCTCTAAACCTTCTGGGCCAGAATTGCTGTCTTGCTCCAGCCAATCGCCTGCGGTGCAGGGAACCGGTAGTGATGAACGATGCGGAAATGACGTTCAGTATTACCAATTACTTCACGTGGGGGGTGACTCTTGAATCGGAAGAGAATTTCGAGAACTCTGCTCGCCAGGGTCGGACGACAGGGCAAGTGAAGCAGGTGACCTCCGGGAACAATCACTCGCGCAAGTTCGGAGAGACCATCTGCGAGCGGTACATATTCGAGCGCGCCGCTAGTGACTACTAGATCGAGTGACTCATCAGGAAAGGGAAGCGAGAGCAGATTTCCCTGGGCAAAGGTTACGTCGCGCTTTCGACCAGGACTGAAATAAATGGCTTTTCGCGCCGCCTCGATTGATGTCGATGATAGATCGAGAGCCGTAATCGAAACCGGGTAACGAATCGCACGAAGCATCGCCAGGGTCAGCAATCCTGTTCCGCAACCTGCGTCCAATATCTTAGCCCCGCGCGAAACCGGTAGCGGATGGTTGGCGAAATATTGATCGAGCGAGCGACCGTAGCCGTTTAACTTGAAGGTCAGATCATATAACCGGGCAATCCGGTCATAATATGATCCCGCACGAGCTTCAGTTTTGGTTGCAGTTAGCGCATACTCCATTAGCGTTCGAGTCCTCACTTACCGATCATGATGTTAAGGATTTGTCAGCTAAACATCCCGGAATTGGCGCGCAATTGTAGCGTTCCGGCCAATTTTACTCAACCATTCACACACTAATAGCTCGAGTTCCTATAGCATAGACTTAGTCCACTGGCCCTGGTCCGCGCGGTTAATGCAAGAATACTCTCCACAATCGTTCTCCTGATGGACATCGTCAACAGGAGGGTTAAATCATGAAGATTCTCGTCAGGATGATTTTCGCTTCACTAGTGTTTGGCGCCGCTGCCATTGCGATGGCCCAGTCTCCCGGAAACCAGGAAACGGCGGTAATACGACCCCAACCACGATCCGAATTTGATCTTCAGGTATTCGTCGATGGTCGCCCGTTGACTGAGTACTTCGCCCGCGGCCGGACCTATATTGAAGCTCTCGAGGGTGCCGAGTATGAACTGCGAATTCACAACCCGCTTCCTGAACGAGTAGCCGTGGCACTGTCCGTTGACGGACTGAACACGATTGACGCAAGACACACGTCGGCGTGGAACGCGAGTAAGTGGGTTATCGAGCCGTATGGAACGATCACGATCGGAGGCTGGCAGATGAGTTCTGAACGTGCACGCCGTTTCTACTTCACGACGGAACGAGATTCATATGCAGCGAAACTTGGACAGACGACGAATCTCGGGGTGATTTCGGCCGTGGTATTTCGCGAACGCAGGCATTACCCAATGCCGGTGGTGCCGCCGTCTCAGTCTCGTCGGGATGATCAACGTGAACAGCAAAGCGGAGGTGTGTCCAAATCTCAGCGAGCGGACGCATCAAAAGCTCCCAGGTCAGAAGCAGTTATCGCCGACGATGACTATGCTGCAACTGGGATTGGTCGTTCGGTACGAAATGCCGTGACCTGGATTCAGATGGATCTTGAATCTCAACCTGCGGCGGAGATGTCGATACGGTACGAGTTCTATTCAGCGCTCTTGAAACTAGGAATTGTGCCGAGGAGTTATAGTGAGAATTATCCGTTGAGACGTCGTGAGAACTCGCGTGGCTTCAGCCCCGAGCCAAGGTGATTGCTGATTTCCGATTGCTGATTTGCGAGACCGATTGTTCGATAACCTTGCGTTGTGCGAGCGCCTCGACGGAACGCATTCGAAAAAGATCCTTTTAACGAAAAATCGGCATCCGGAAAATCAGCAATGAGC
>PSRF01000326.1 GCA_003175865.1 Blastocatellia bacterium | reverse complement strand
GTTAACGAAGCAGTCGAGATTGCCTCGCGCATTCCCGGCGCACGCATCGGCACGGTGGAAGTGCGGCCGGTGACAGATGTCGAGGGTCTTCCGGAAGCCAAAGGACTAAATTAGGAATCGCGGCCACCTCTTAGCGACAGTTTGCGAAGACTAAAGGCTTTCCCTTCGTGTGTCCTCATCAGAATCTGTGAAAAATAATAAGTAGACACCCTCTGCTGAAGCAGGTGGTGTCTTATTCTCTTCACAGCTTCTTTGAGCTCAGGAGGATGGCAAGTTAAATTCTCAAATGTTGGCAAACTCTCTCCTGAAGTGGTCCTAAACTCATTGGAACTTCGCGTTAGTAGATGAATCAGTTTTTTGAATCTCAGCACGAGAGACGTGAGGACTAACGCGAAGGAGCTTAGAATGAAGGTCAACGCGAAGTATTTAGTCTTTTCAATAATTGGGGTAATGAGTCTATATGTGCTGTATCACAACGAACGCTTTCTCGTCGACTCAACTCATCCTGCCTGGCAACACTACGCACCATTTAAGTGGTGGTTACTTCCACACGGAATTTTCGGCGCGATTGTGCTGCTGCTTGCACCATTACAGTTTTCGGATCGGCTGCGCAAGCGGTTTACGAAGACCCATCGTGTGATGGGGCGGCTCTATGTGGTTGGGGCGCTTGCCCTCGCACCACTCGGCGCGTACATCCAATACTACCAGGAGCGAATGGGTGCGCCGCGCTCGTTCACTGTTCTGGGAATAGTCGATGCCGCGATGTTGATGGGAGCTACTTCGCTGGCTTTCTTCTTTGCGTTCAAACGCAAGATCGCATTGCATCGTCAGTGGGCAACGCGGAGCTACGCAATCGCACTTGTGTTCATTGCCGGACGTTTCGTGATGGGCGTCACCGGATGGGAAACGCTTGGCGTTGAAATTGTGCAGGCGATAATCTGGGTGTGCCTTGCATTGTCAGTGCCATTAGCCGATATCGCACTCAGTTGGAAAGACCTTCGTTCAACGGCGTCTGCACCAGTGAGACCGAAATTCACGACGGAACCAACTTTTCCGGAGCGCACTGCACGAGCAGCGTAAGAAACGTTCAGAACAGGAGCGCAGCGACTGCTTTCGGTCTTGCAGTTGTTAGAATAGTCAGTCGATTCGCTTTCTGCTTCCTGCCTACTGCCTACTGTCTGCGCGGGACAATCGGCAGAAGCACATATGATGGGTGCTCCAGGTCGTGATAAATCTTTTGTTGCGCGACCGCCATCTTTGTCGATTGTCCTAACTCCTCGCCGGTGTTTAGATTCCGATCGTATTTCGGAAAGGCGCTGGAAGAGATTTCAAGTCTGATGCGATGGCCTTTCTGGTAGAGCTGACAAGTGTTCCACAAATCGAGTTCGTAAGAATAGACGTGGCCCGGTTCGATGAGTGAAGGCTTATCCATCCCTTCGCGGAACCGAGCGCGTACCATTCCGTCGTTCAAGCGTTCAGCGAAACCGTTCGGCCAGACGTCAATAAGCTTTGCCATGAAATCCGTGTCACGTGCCGAAGAAGCTGCCGAAAGATGGACACGCAACGGTCCACACACTTCCGTGTCTGACGTTAGTGCCTCGCTGGTGTAAACCAGCACGTCTGACCGTTGCTCAACTTCACGATAGTCATCTGGCCCACCAATTTGCGCAAAACTCGGATCAGTAATGAATGTCACTGGCTTCATAGGATCATACGAGTAACTGTCAGTCGGCTCACTCGCAGGCTCGACCGCTGACAAAGTGCCGTTGCCGGAAAGGGTGTTAGCTTGGCCGCCACTATGTAAAAAATATTTGGTCCATTGCGTGCGCGCGATGGGCCATTCGTTCTCATTACGCCAAACATTCTCTCCCATGACAAAGATTCGCACCGGCGGTTCCTTCATAAACCCACTATCATTGCCTTTGAGCCAATGATCGAACCAGCGCAGCCAATACGCATTCATGTCGATCACCGCTGTCGGACCGAACTCGACTTGACCTAGCTTCGTGGTTGAATTGATTGCATGGGGCCACGGGCCAACGAGAAGTTTCTGACTGTTACGAATCTCAGGCGTCGTGGCTTTCGTAGTGACGCCAATAAAATTCAAGGGGGTACCAACTTGCTCGTCGTCGTACCATCCTGAGATATTCAAAACAGGAACCCGGACACGGTCATACTTATTCTGATAACGCTTGTACTCCCACCAACTGTCTAATTTCGAATGCTCGACCTCGTCTTTCCAGAAGCGGTTCGGACGACCCATCGCCTCGTCCATCGTGAGAAGCGGCAGATGTTGGTACAGTTTTTTCCAATCAACTGCCTCCATGTTTTGGAGCACGTGTCCAGATGTGAAGTGATACCAACTGATGTCCATCGGTAACGGTTGACCAGTTGGCCATTCGACAAACGGATCGGATGGTGAAGCGAGCACGATCATCGCGCTGAGATGCGGCGGCTGCTGCACAGCAGTGAGCCACTGGATCATTCCGTTGTAAGAACCACCAATCGTGCCGACCTTGCCGGTGGACCAAGGTTGCGCTGCCAGCCACTCGATTGCGTCATAACCATCCTGGCCGTCATTGCGATAAGGCTCAAATGTACCGTCAGAGTCGCCGCGTCCGCGCACGTCCATGGCCACGTAGATGTAGCCATGAGAAACAAAGTACTGCGCAATCTTGAAAGTGCTGGCGCCGGTCTTGGTATATGGAGTGCGATTGAGAATTACAGGAAACCGTCCTTCGCCAACGGGTCGATAGATGTCTGCTGACAACTCGGTGCGATCGCGCATGGGAACGCGTTTATTGAATTCGATCTTTATTTCAGGGGTTGATTGGGCTGTGCTGGTCTGTTGAGCAAACGATGGAACAAACTGTGCGCCGAGTAAGACGACCAGGCAAATCAATCTAATGTGAACTGATATTCTCATCACGGTGTCCTTCTGAACCAGGCATTTTTCGACGCGTAGCGTCGGCAACGAATTTAGCCCGGAGTTGGAAACGCCGGGCTAAATTCATGGGACGCTACGCGTCGGAAAAAGATTCGGACCATTTCACTTTCCAATCTGATCGAACGCTACATTTCCGATTCGATACTTTTGCCAGTCCTTGTAATCGAAGTGCCACCATTCCGCCTGATACACAGTGAACCCGTCCGCCTCCATTGCACTCCGCAGCAGATCGCGATGCCAACGTTGCAACGAAGTGCCGCCTGGATAATCGGGATATGCACGATCCGTTGTCTCGTCATAAGTGCTCACCATTTCGATCGGCTTGCCAGTCTTTAGGTCGTACAGGGTTATGTCGACGGCGCATCCGCGATTGTGACGCGATCCCTGAGAAGGATCGGCAACAAATTTCTTCTTATCATCTGGAGTCGCATCCCAAAAAACTTTCGTTACGTACCAAGGACGATACGCATCATGAACGAGCAAACCGTAGCCTAACTTTTTCAACCTTTGATTGATTCGTACAACTGCTTCAGCGGCTGGTCGTTGCATAAAAGCACGCGGCTCAGAGTAGAAGACTGTACCGAAGAGATTGTTAGTTGTGGCGTATCGGATCTCGAGCTTGATCGTAGGATCCAACTTCGCAAGCTCGACTAAGTCGGTGGGTAGAAAATCTCCGTTCTCGACAGGAGGTTGCGCGGTGCGCGCCTCCTTGATCAGTTCAGGCACCGGTCGCACTGGATCGACGCGGAGCTGATTCGAACCTGCTTCTGGTCCAAGTGGGCGGCGTTTGTAGACGGATTTGCCGATCTCGACCTGAGTCACTTTACCGCTTGAATCTCGCGAGAAAACGACGGACTCAACAGGTTCGGACGCATATTGGAATTTGTCTTGCGAGATCTCCTTCAGCGGATGCAGTTCGGTCCTCTTGAATAGCACTCCTAACTTTGCGTCTTTTTCGAGAACGATGACAGTGTCATCACGGAGAACGTATTCACCAATCAGCGGTCGCCATTTTGCCGCTGCGGGAGCAGGTTTGGCGGCAACCTGTTGCAAAGCCGAGCTCCGACTTACAGCAAACTGAGTCCAAGCGTTTGATGAAAAGAGCAGAACGAAAGATAGAACGATTAACCTTCTGGTAAATTTCGACATGGTCATAACGGTTGAAGATTAGATCAGGAATCGCGGCTGTGCCGCATACCTTGCGGAAAGGCTTTGCCTTTCCAATGTCGCTCTAAGGTTAGTGCGCCTACGGCGCCGAGGCGGAGCCTCAAGGAATTAAAGTATTAACGGAAAGCCTGAGGCTTTCCGCAACGGACGCGACAAGCCACTATGCCGTGTTACGAACTGCGTTTTGAATTTTTTCGAGTGCCCCGTGGAGAATCTCATCCTCACGCGCGATACAGAAGCGCATGTACTGTTGATATTCGTCGGTATCGGCAAACGCCCCACCGGGTACACCTGCTACGCCATTGCGCAATAGCATCTGATTGAATTCAGTCGCTTCGCCGTAACCGTCAGGAATTTTTGCCCAAATGTAGAATGCAGATCCCGATTCGTAAATTCCAAAGCCTGCCTTCATCAGGGCATCTACCGCAACGTGTCGCTTAGCACTGAACTTGTCTCGTAGTGCAGCGTAATAATTCGGATCCGACATGAGCACTTGAGCGAGTGCGAGTTGCAGAGGTGTTGGAGAACAGACATAGAACACATTGTTAGTGTTGTTGAGTGCTGCAATGAGTGAAGCGTGTCCGTAGACGTAACCGAGCCGCCAACCGGAAATGTTCCACGATTTAGAAAACGAGTTCACCGTAATCGTTCTCTCCCACATGCCCTCAAGTGTCGCAATCGAGGTGTGTGGTTTGTCACCAACGACATAATGTTCGTACACCTCGTCGGCGATGCACAAAAGATCAAACTCATTACAAACAGCGGCGATGCATTCGAGTTCTGCTTTGCTGAATACCTTACCGGTTGGATTGGCAGGCGTGCAGGCTATGATGGCGCGTAGTGGACGGTGCGAACGATTCTTCCACTCACGACAACTCTCGCGTAACTCATCCACATCGAGTTCCAGATTTTCACCACGCAAAGGCAAAACATTCGTAGTACCACCCAACTCATTGAGGATCCGACGGTGATACGGATAGTAAGGTTCAAAAACGAGTGCCGAAGAATCTTTCAGATAAGTATGCGCGATCGCAATCAGCGCCGCTGTCGCACCTGAGGTTATTAACAACTGCAGCGGCGCAGCCTTTGGATCTACTTCGATATTATTAAACAAGGCAATCTTCTTCGCGACGGCCTCTCGTAACTCTGTGACTCCCTCTGCTGGGCTGTAATGGTTTCGACTCGCGCTGATCAACTCACTCGCAGCTTTTGCAAGTTCTGGATTGATCGCCAATTCAGATTGTCCCTGCACAAGGTTCCCACTTGACGGGACCAATCTTGTGATAGTTCTGATGTCGGGTTGCGTTCTTGATGTCATTTCTTTTGTTGCTATTCCTGGCATAACTATTCATCCAAAGTAAGGAACCCCGACGCGTCAGGGTTCTCTATCAATACGTTGAACTAAAGTGCAGGAGATTTCCCGCAAATGCAAACCACAACAGTCCCAAACTCGCGAGTAATAAAGCTATTGACTGCAACTTGACCCAGATACTCCAGCGCTTACCTGTCCAGGCGAATATTGCGTTGATAAGAACAATCAACGTCCCAATCGCTCCAATGACACCAATTACCTGGACTAAGTGAAACCATAGAGTACCTCGATCGCTGAAAACTTCTAGGTGCGTCAAGCCGTATGTCACCAGTCCAAACAGTGCAGCAACAAAAATTAGATCAAGGGCAAACACAACGCGCAGCAGAACACGAACCCACAATTCCCTCGAGTTCAACTCCAGTCTCCGCCCGTAGTGCCTTCTGACAAACCACGCAATGGGCCAGAGTATGAGTGTGAGCAGCATGATCCCAAGAGAAATGCCTAAAACCGTCAAAAGAAGCTTTCCGTTCTGTGTTGGGCCAATTTTTTGACCGACAAAAAACGGATACGGCAGGATCAGTTCCATTCGACCACTTTGATCAGGTTTGAAGATAAGTTTGTCCTGACCACCCTTCTCAACGAACGTCATTGGCCCAACCGCTTGGAAGCGCTTCGGCTTGCCGTTTGGACCAGTGAGCTGCGGCACCTCAATGTCGCCATCGCCAACTGGCGACACAGTGAACTGGCCAAGCAATCCTGCAGTTTTCAAGAACGAATTGTCGCTCCGACGGCTAAGCATGTATGTACCTGACGCAGCTTTCGCATCATCTTTCGCAGTCGAAGAACTTCCAGCTGGAGGAATGTACGGATAGTAACGGTCAAGAAATGCATGCCACAGATCTAGTCTTCCAGAACCGTCTCCTCGTCCGGGACTGTTGTACGAAACAAAGAAGCCGACCTTCTGATCCAAAACCAAATGGAGATCACTGTGAAAGGAAACAGTATCGCCGCCATGACCAATGATTCGATGTCCATTACGCGACTCTTCGTAAAACCCGTAGCACATCGCATTGGCGCCATCGTCCAAGCCAAACAAGCGGCTGTGCATTAACCGGGCTGTTTCAGGTTTCAGTATTTTCGCATCGGCCAATTGACCGTCCTGCAAGTGTGCAATCATGAACTGCGCCATGTCAGTGGCACTGCTGCTTAGACTACCAGCCGGAAAAGGATTGACTACTTCAAATGGCTGGGCATCGTCCGACGCCAGGCGATAACCATTTGACATCAACGGAGCAAGGTTTGACGGCAGCGGTTGATCGAACGTCGAGTGATTCATTTTGAGTGGCTTGAAAATGTTTTCTGCGACGTATTGATCAAATGGAGTACCTGATACTCGCTCGACGATGTAGCCGGCCAGTGCCGTTGCGTAATTTGAATAGGCAGGAACCGTCCCCGGTGGGAAGATGCGGCCGGGAATATGAGTCTTTAGATATTGACCCAAGTTAGGACTACTCGAGTTCGTGCTGAAGAGATCCTTGATCTGCTCCTCGAACCCGGGTGTGTGGGTCATTATGTTTTTCAAAGTGATCGGTTTTCCAAAAGCGTCGGGAATCTTGAAGTCGAGGTATCGATTGACGTCTGCATCCAGGTCGAGCTTGCCTTGCTCAAACAACTGCATGACCGACGTCCAGGTGAAGAGTTTTGAAATTGAACCTGGCCGAAACAAAGTTTCTTGTGCTGATACAGGTTTCTTGTTTTTTACATCAGCGTAACCATAGCCTTTTGCAAAAAGTAATTTTCCATCTTTAACAACGGCGATTGTTGCACCAGCAATGTCGTCGTGATTGATCTGGAGTGGCACCAATCCATCGAGAAATGCCTCCACGTCAGCTGCCGTCATTTCGCGAGCGCCGTTTGTAGTCTCCGGTTTGGCGGGTTGTGGTCCTTCCTTACTGGTCAGTGGTGTCTTTTGCGGGACTTGGCCCATTACAACTAAACCAAGCAGGGCGATCATTATTAATGCGATTGGTTTTCTCACAAGGATGACTCCTGAAGAGGCAATGTGCTGTTAAAGAGCACGAATCAAGTGGCTACTTACTTACTAGCTCAGAATAGTTCGCCTATGTTTTTGGCAATAAAACTATGCTTGGTCGTTCCCCTTGCACGAGTGTCAAACTCTTTGGCTTACCATCAAGCATTTCGAACTGTGCGAAGAAACCAGCTGGCGCACCTTCAAGACGAAAGCGATTCGCACCAACTGGAGTCAATGAATAAAGAGGCTGGCCCGGGACATTCGCTTTCAGCACCCCACCAATCAGTTCGATGCTTATCTCCAATGGGGGCGTCGCGAGTGCATATTTGCCAACGAATTTTTTTAGCTCCGTCTCGTTCATTGGCACAACAGACGTTGGTCCAGCAGGTTCTGGTACGCGAGTGAAGTCAGAAATGTTTTCGATGTTCACTGACTCGACCCTACCTTGCGGATTCAATCTGAAACTAACAAAGCCCTTGCCTTGCATCGGGTCGCGCCAGACGGCGCGAAATGTGTCGTAGTTCCAGTGTTGAAGCTCGCCTGTGAAGTTTGGACCAAAACGAATTACCAGTTTCGCGTTCTCGAGCGTGACCTTCGTCTCGCCGTACATCTCGCTTTGGAATGTCCCTGCATATTTTTCCAACGGCAGTGAAGGCGTGGTTCCCTGAACCCGCTCGGCTTCGCTCTTTTTCTCAGCCGCCTTTGCCTGTTCTTCAAGACTCTTCGTTGCCTTCAACATCTCAGCACTCCAATCGCGTTGCGGTGAATTGAGATAGAAGTCAAAGATCTTGAACATCAAAGCCTGTGGAAGAATTGTTCCGCCTAAGTTGGTGAGAATGACTGCCCCGACCTTCTCTTCAGGCATCATCGCAACTTCTGCTCGCATGCCATCGATGGCGCCACCATGTTCAATTAGCTTTCGTCCCTGGTAGTCACTCAGAAACCATCCCATGCCATAACTGAGAAAATGAGCCGCTGGATAGAGTGTCGTTTGCGTTCCTTCCAAACGAATGATCGTCTGTGGTGTGTGCATCTCTTTGACTGCACCTGAACTAAGTAGTCGTTGGTTCTGATAAACGCCGCCGCCTAATTGAAGGCGTAACCATTGGGCCATGTCTTCAACGTTTGAGTTGATCGAACCAGCAGGGGCGATGTTGTCGATATTGCGCCATGCAACGACCTGAACCTTGTCTTCCAGCTTGGCATGTGGACTGGCAACGTCTGTTGAATTTGATAAAGCTTTAATGCTTGTGCTGGTTGATCTCATCCCGAGTGGTACAAAGATTCGCTCTCTCACAAAATCGTCCCATGACTTGCCAGTGATTGATGGAATGAGCTGCCCGGCTGCCAAAAACATTATGTTCTGGTAGCCAAAGCGGGATCTAAAGCTCCAGGAGGGTTTTAGATAACGTACTCGACGGAGTACTTCATCGCGGTCGTAAGCTGACGCATACCAGAGCAAATCGCCCCTCGTTAATCCGCTGCGATGACTCAGGAGATCTGTAATCGTCAACTCACGAGTGCTATATGGATCGAAAAGTTGAAACGACGGCAAGTACTTTGTAACGGGATCATCCCACTTGAGTTTGTTGTCATCGACAAGCATCGCAACCAACGCCGCGGTGAAAGCCTTTGATGATGATCCGATGGCAAACAAAGTATGTTCGTCCACCGGTTCGGGCTTGTTCAGGTCTCGCACGCCGTAACCCTTTGCAAAGACGACACGATCATCCTTCACGATCGCAATCGCGACACCCGGCACGCCCCAGTCTTTCATGGCCTTATTAACGTACTCGTCAAAATCTGCACCCGGCGCCTGCTGCGCAGCCGCTAACGGCACGAATGTCAGAATTACCAGGACCAGCGTAATTAGTCGATACTTCATCTTCTTGGTTCCTCTTTCATTAAATCCACAGGTGACATTGGGCCTAAGACCATCATTCTGGAGAGGTCAGACGGTCCAAATCTGCGTCAGTACTCGCTCAAAGTTTCCGCCGAGGATTCCCTGGATGTCTGCCTCGCTGTAGTTTCGACGAATCAAACCTTCCGTCAGGTCAAACATTCGTTTCGGATGATTCAGACCTTCAATATCGATCTTCTCGCGAAACGCATAACTTCCCTTGTAACCCGCACGCAACTGTTTGTTCAGTTCTGGCGGCATCGCGTCATAACCGTAGAGATCGATGTCACTGCCAACACCGAGGTGCTCCGGCCCAATCAGCTTTCGCACATGATCGAAATGATCAAGCACATGCTCGACAGTTGTTGGCTCATCACCTTTGACAAACATTCGCACACCGGTGATCCCCATCACACTGCCAGCCTCTCCAACTTTCTTGATGGCTT
Organism: Blastocatellia bacterium; assembly: GCA_003175865.1. Lineage (GTDB taxonomy): Bacteria > Acidobacteriota > Blastocatellia > Pyrinomonadales > Pyrinomonadaceae > PSRF01. The sequence goes on along the minus strand of PSRF01000326.1, from coordinate 1,915 downwards.
CATCAGTTTTCAGACGCGGATGACCCGGCACGAGTGCGCGGCAGTTAGAGTGCGTGACCAATACTGGCTTCTTCGAGATTTCGAATGCATCAAGCGTTGTGCGATCACCACAATGCGAAACATCAACAGCCATGCCGACCTTGTTCATTCGTTCAATAATCGCTACACCGAAATCAGAGATTCCTTCATCGCGTCTTTCAGTTGAACCGTTGCCGATGAGATTTCTTGAGTTGTAGGTCAGTTGAGAAACGCGTTGGCCTAAGCCACGAAAGAAATCTACGTCGTCCGGTCGACGAAAGTGTTCGGAGTTCTGCAAACCGAGCAGCATTCCGATCTTCCCTGACTTCTTGACGCGTTTTAGATCTGAAGGGCTGTCGATCCGCATGAAGTGGTCCACATCATTCGCAATGAAACCATTCCAATGCGCGAAGTACTGCAGCGCACTCTCGTAAGCAGTTGGTCCACCCAATCCGACAGATTGGTGGAAGATGTTAATACCTGAGTCAACGTAAGGCTGCACGTCAGCGTTTGTAAACGTTTCCGGATCCTTAAACCACTTAGCTTCTTTGTTAAAGTCGAGAGTCATGACACTGAGCATGTCGATGACGGTGGAGCGTCCGATTAGATCCACGGCCTTGGATGTATATTCCGTGGCGGCGTGGGCGAAAAGCTGATAGCGGCTTTTATTGATCATCGGCACCGCAATCGCAGCAGTTGCCGCGAGTCCGGAGCGCTTGAGCATCTCTCGCCTTGTGATAGGTATGTTTTGAACCTTCATTTCCTGTCAGTCCAGAAAATCCCGCCGACGGCAGTCGGCGGAATATTCAGATCCTTTCCATCGAGAGGTTCTCTGGTTTAGTCGCGCGCGCAGCGCGCAGGCAATTCCAAGGGTCTTCGCTGTAGATTCAATCTGAAGTACTACAAATAACCTTGTGTAGGATTCGAATTGCGTTGACAAAATATCTACCGGAAGCTGAGCAACTCTGCTTTACTAAGTAAGTAACTTCCAAGCATTTGACTGTCTCGCCTTCCTCGCATGAAACCACTGATTACGTAGCCAGCGTTAAGGGCTTCGGTGAACGCCCAGCGCGTATCTTCTCGCCAGCTAAAAGCTTTCTGCGCGCTCTCTTCGTATAAAGAGTTGATGTCGCCCGGGATCTCTATAGAAGTGCGATCGTAGGCCAACGACGCAGACAAATCGTTGCGTCGAGGTGAGCCATCGTTGGTAACCTCGACTAACGGCGTAGTCGACCCAGCGTCTAAGGCAGCAGCGGCGTTGCTAATTCGATTCTTTACGCGATCGCTGTTCACAAACCAACTTATCCACAAACGATCAGTGCCGGTCTGATGCAAGAAACTCGCAGCGTCCTCACCGTAAAAGTTCGGTAGATATCGATCTGACACCACACCCAGTTTGCAGAAATTGAAATATGCATTCAGGCTTTGCAATGGATCGAAGGTCCAGGTCATCAATCCGATGCCTTGTGCAATTACATGCTCTCGTTGTGCAAGTTTCAGACGCCGGCCCAAGTCAAAATTGCGATATTCCGGCTTCACTGCCAACATGTGTGAATGATGGGCCATCTGGCCATGTTCAAAAGCTGGGAAACCGTAAACAAACCCTACCAGGTTTTCGCCATCGTATGCCCCAATCAAAACACCACCGGCTTCTTTGGTTGCGACAAGATGCGTCACAGGTACGACATCAAGATCCGGAACACCCCATACTTCCCTCTGTAGATCTTCGACGGGGCGCATCTCCGCAGGTTCAGTGATCTCTCGGATTTTGATGTTTGAAGATTCAATCACTGCAGACATTCCACTGCATCCTCACGCGCGGACCAATCAGATAATCGATTATTACCCTCGATACGCCAAAGGCGGCCCTTGTTTTCAGAGGGTCTCGGTTCGGCTA
>PSRF01000285.1 GCA_003175865.1 Blastocatellia bacterium | reverse complement strand
TCTATTCTTTGTGTCGCGCTCGGCGAGGCTTGAAGAGGCAAACAGAATTACTGACGCAAAGGCAGCGATAAGAAAAAAGAGAATTAGTGCCCGAGGGGAAATAGCACGCGTTCTGCATTTGATTGTATGAATTGTGGTGAACAGAAACCCTGGGAGCTTCATACGAATTGGTCTTCCTCTTAATAGGAGATTCAGCGGCAGGTTGGGCTGCTTAACCTGATCTCCGCGGGTTAGGTCACGGTGCGACGGCTCGCGATTATACCAGTTCGAATCAGCAAGCGGACCGTTAACTCTACCGGGTACCTCCCGGAGGCTAAGACGTCTAAACCGTTTGCTTCAGCTTAGCTACAACAGCTCAGTCAAAGCATTCTTTAGCAACCCCGCTGATAAGTCTAAAAGACGATTGAGTCCTTATTTGCACGTTTTGACAGGTGGATCGAGGGCCCTACCATTCTTTAATGACCGCCAATTTTGGCGTTGGTAAAATCCTTCCTTCGCGTTTGACCTTTTCACCAACTCGTCAGCGCGCTAGAATTCCACTGGCACCTCTGACCACTTCTACAACAAAGGAGACCAAGATGATCTCAATACTTGGCTGGATCATTTTTGGATTGATCGCCGGATTGATTGCTAAGGCCATCATGCCTGGGAGAGATCCCGGCGGGTTGATCATCACGATACTGCTAGGCATCGTGGGATCTGTCATTGGTGGCTATATCGGTCAAGTCCTGTTTGGTTTTGGCCGGACTACCAACAGTGCCGGTGATTTGACCCGTCCAGGGTTTCTGATGAGTCTGGTGCTGGCAGTAATCGGAGCGATTATTCTGCTGGCAATCTACAGACTGATCCGAGGACGTACCACTCAGGTTTGAGCGGCGCCGGGAGACAAACCTTTAACTGAAATTTCTTAAGGTGAACAGTTCGTTCGTGAATGAAGCGGACTGAGGAGTTATGGTGTCTCTAAGAAACTCCAAAATGAGATTCGAGTCATTAAACTGCCTTCGTTTCTTTTCGAACAGCTGAGCCGTTAGAGAAAACGCCCAAAAACGGTTGCGACCGGATACTGACGTCAACGTAACCCTTTAAGATCACGCGAGGTTCAATCTGACGTTAACATCCGGTCGCTACCGCTCTCGGTTCTCTAATGATCTATTGCGCCTGCCAAACTCGACCGTCGGCGTATTTGATTCGCACCAATTGAATTCTCTCGGTGAATTGATCATGTTCGTTTAAATTCAAGGAACTTAGACTCACCGTGCGGGTCGGTGGCGAAAGAGTTGTGACAGTCAATTCCTTAGTCTTACCTGGGCCAATTTGTTCATCGCTCGTGAATTCCCGTCTTCCCATCTCACTCTCAGTGCCACGCTGAAAGAAGACGTGGTCCCAATCCAGTTCGACTATGGCTGTCGGTTCATTGTTTTTGAATTTGGCTTTATAGATAAAGAAATATCGCGACGGGTTCTTTTCTCGCTGTAAAGCCAGATTTGCTTCGTCTGCCTTTGCTTCTTGTTTTGCGCGCTCGCCACCGCCAGTCGCGACGCGTCTTTCGTTGCGCGTTCGAGATCGCATTTCGTCAAAATTTTCCAGTGGCCCTCCGAAGGGATCTCGCTCCCATCCAATCCTGACTTTGTTCCAACTGTATTTGATTACTTCTATAGCCGGAGCCGTCTGCGTTTTTGTTTCAGATTGCGCCGATAAAGTGGAGCAAGCAGTGAGAGCGAGCAGGATCGAGACGACAACCTTCACAACATCTATTCCTTCCAAAAAGGTAGCCGAAGAATTCCAGTTGAAATGTGGGCGATACAAAGGGAAATTAACATTCAATGTCCGTGAACTCCAAGCAAGTCTGCTGATTCGAACCGGTCGCTTTAAGATCCACCGATCACTGAAAACTACTATGGGGCCGAAACAAGTTCCGGACCCCATAGCTTCCGCTCTCTCTCTCAATTAAAAGACGTAGCGCAAACCAACTACGATTCTGCGGTTACCTCCGTCTGTTCCCCATTGATTGAGGAAGTTTGCCGAGGTGACTGTCGAATCAGGAATACCAAAGTCACGCGAATTCGTGAAATTGTAAAAGTCGGCCCTGAGTTGCAACCTCTGATTCTCACCGATACGAGTATTCTTCATGATGCCGACATCGATGTTGTTGATGCCGTCAGAACGAAGAGTGTTTCGACCCACATTGCCGATTCGTTGTGCAGCAGTGATAGGCGTGAACAGAGAACGTCCACCAGCTCGCACTATCTCCTCGACACTCATGTTGGAAAGATCCAGGTTCGTATTCAGATTTGGTCGGATTGCATTTCCCACCAACGAGGAAATACTTGCCAGTGCAATCGCTGGATCCGATCCGTTCAAAGGCGTGAAAGGCGAGCCGCTCTGAAGCGAGAACTGCGAGTTGACCTGCCAACCGCCAAGCAAATGACCGCGGAAGCCATCTTGTGCCTGGAAGAACGGTAACTCATAAACAAAGTTGCCTGCGAGTCGGTGCGGCCGATCAAAACTCGAACGTGCCCGGTCTGCCCGGCGATTGTAAGAGTCTTGTGCCACCGCAATTTCACCGGACGACACATTGAAGATTTCTGACATCGTGTCGATGAAACTGCTGTAAGTGTAATGCAGTCCGAAACTCACTCCCTTGGTCAAACGCTTTTCAAGACTGGTCTGAAGGGAGTGATAGATCGACATACCTGAATTGGTACGCAGACGAGTCGGACCCTGATTCGGAATTGAGCGACAGAAGTTGTTCGCTGCAGTTGCGACTGTGCAACCAATGCGCGTTGGATTTGCGTCAACCGATTCAAACAGGCCGGTACCTTTTGTGCCAACGTAACCAACGCGAAACACGAGGTCTCGCGTAAACTCACGTTGAATTTCGAAACTTATCGAATCGTACTGAGGCATATGGAAATTTTTATCCACAATCGTGCGATTCACAGTGTTCGGATCGAACGGCGGGTTTTGCAAAGCGCTCCACGCGTTCGCAATTACGTTGACTGTCTGTCCGCCGAGATTGGTAGCGGGAACGGTCGGGAAAGATGAAACGGCTGCCACAAATGGGAAAGAACTCCAGATGTTCAGAGCGATGTTGGTGTATGCATAGTCGTGTGTGCGGGTGTAACCGCCGCGCACAACCAACTTGTCACCTCCCTTTAACCATCCTATTACGCCTGTGCTTCTCGTTTGTGGATTCCAGTTAAAACCGATTCGAGGTTGGAAGTTATTGTTGTCGCGTCCTGGCACGGGCCGTAAGACAAAGCGAGGATCGTTATTGAAAGCCGCCAATACCGGCTGATTGAAATTAACCAGATCCTGAATTGGTTGTCCCGCGTTCTCGTACCGCAGACCAAGAGTCAGAGTGAAGTTGGGTCGAACTTTCCATTCGTCCTGGCCGAAGAAGAAGAAATCGTGCCAATCGTTGTGCAGAACTCGAGCGGTCCCGGGAAGGTCCTTGTTGATATTTGCCCTTGTCGCGAGATCTTTGACAAGGAAGTCGAGTGATGCGTACTCAAGCAAACCGCGAGTTGTTGGTTTGAAGAGTTGATGCAACTGATTACGACGAATATCGGCGCCAAATTTCCATGCGTGATTTCCATCGACGTAGGAAATATTGTCTTGAAGTTGGAAGGTATTTCTCACCTGGTTCTGTGGCAGATTGACGCCGAGTCCGATCGCCGTGCGAGTTGGACCAGCGTTGAATCCACGCAAGCCAAGTTCAACTACCTCGAGGGAAGGAATCAACAGCGAGCGAGGATCCAAAGGATTGGTGGCGTTTGCGCTTCGCAGAAAAGCACCACGCACTTCATTAATCCATTTCGACGACAGCACGCTGGTGAACTGCAGGTTTACTCCCTGGGTTCTGGATGGAACAGCAGAGGAGAATCCTGGCGGAGTGATTTGCGACGCAGCCACGTTGGGAATACTTCCTAACGCACCGGAATCCTGGTAGAGGTAACGACCATTTATGCTGTGCTTCTCATTAAATCGATGGTCGATTCGAATAGAAGTCTGCCAATCATCGTAAGTGGACGATTGCGATCCCGTTAAGGATCCAACGGGGACCACAAAGGTCTGGCCATTGCGAACAAATCTAACCGTCTGGTTGAGCGGTGTTGAAGCTGCGGGAAGGAAGTCGAGCAAGGCCTTTACCTGGGGAAGGTCACCAGCGGCTTGGCGTATGATCTCTTTGCCTTCGGCCGTTGGTGCACCATTAAGCGTCTGCCCAACGCCTAACTGCCGATCCCACCAGCGCTGAATCGAGAAGAAGAAAAATGTTCGATCCTTTCCGCTGATGACCGATGGACCACCTTCTCCAAAACGCGGGAGATACAAAGGACCACCGATCGTACCTCCGAGTTGGTTCTCAATTCGAAAGGGTGCGTGACGTCGAAATTCAAACGGTGAATTCGGGTTACAGAACCCATTTGCTCCAGCCTTTTGAACGTTGCTGCATGCATTCAACGCGTTGTCGTTGTGAAACCAAAACCCCGACCCGTGGAATGTGTTGCTTCCACTGCGAGTGATTGCGTTGAAGACAGCACTTGAGTTGCGACCGTATTCAGCGCTGAATTGATTTGTCACCAATCGCACTTCCTGGATCAGATCAGGATTGTTCAGCGGAATGGTTGAGCCAGCAACGCCAAAGTTGTTGTTGTCCTGGCCATCGATCATGAAGTTGTTAGAACGAACACGACCTCCGTTTGATGAGAAGTTCGTACCGCCAGCAAACGCTGTTTGTCCGGAGTTAAGTTGACTTATACCAGCAGCCGATAGTGCTACGTTGTAAACGTTGCGAGTTGTAGCGAGGGGAAGTTCGGAGAGTCGGCGGTCATCGAAGCGTGTGCCAACTTCAGCCGTCGAGGTATTGAGCATCGACGCATTTTCTACTACGTTCACTACCTCCTGGACGCCGCCCGGTTTCATTGTGACATCCACGACGGCGTTTTGGTTCAACGCCAACGTGATTCCCGTCTGGTTGAACTTGGCGAAGCCGGAAGCTTCAACTGCGATTTCGTATGGTCCTACAGGTACGCTTCCAAAATGGTAGCGACCGTCAGAGTTGGTTTGCACAGTACGTGACTCGTTTGTTGAGATGTTTCTCAACGTCACGGTAGCACCGGTGATCACTGCTTGCTTCTCGTCCTTTACCTCTCCGGAAATGGTGCCGAAAGTTTGTGCCAGTGCGGTGCAGCAAAAGCACGCGACTACGAGAGTAAGAACCGTAAATAGTTTTGTTGATTTGTTCATTAGCATTCTCCTTCATTTACGCGACCCGCAGGGCGATAGTTGTAGGGACTTCCCGGGGAATTAGGCCTGAGTGCTCGGAGAACGCAGATTAGAGTTTGATACTGTGCAAAATTTTGGAAGCGTAACCCTTCGTCATTTTGGAAAAGCAATGGCTATTCCGTTGATTGCAAGTTTGTCGACTGAGGATTTAGGCGTGAGAAATATGTGAGTTACGTTTTGCCGTGAGGTGAACC
>PSRF01000067.1 GCA_003175865.1 Blastocatellia bacterium | reverse complement strand
GCATCTTCACCCATCCACTCGTCGCAAACACGCGTGCAGCGCTTGCACAGAATGCAACGTTGCTGATCGTTAGCGATCATCGGCGAAAGGTATTTCTCCGGGTAGTAGTTCTTGTTTTCAGTAAATCGCTCCTCGAGACCACCCCAGTCGAATGTCATCTCTTGCAACTCGCATTCGCCGCCGCGATCGCAAACGGGACAATCTAGTGGATGATTCGCAAGCAGGAATTCGTTCATCCCGCGTTGTGCTTTTTCAATCTCTTCGCTCTGAGTTGTGACGATCATGCCGTCAGTACACGTCAAGGTGCATGACGTTTGTAATTTCGGCATTTTTTCGATCCGAACGAGACACATCCGGCACGACGCCTGGAGTGCGAGATCGGAGTAATAACAGAACGAAGGAATATCGAAGCCGTTATCACGACACACGTCGATCAAGCGCGCACCTTTAGGCACCTGAAAGCTCTTGCCGTCGATGGTGATGTTTACTAACTCAGTGGACATAGATGAAAGTGACGCTAAATCTCTGGTGGCGCCAGGTGCTTTTTAAAATCCTCAGGGAATCGTTTGATCGCCGACTGAATCGGCCATGAAGCCGCGTCGCCAAGCGGGCAAAAACTTTTGCCTTCGATGTTGTCACACAGATCGAGCATCAATTGCGCGTCTTCCGGTCGACCTGCGCCGTTAGCGATCCTCTTGAAAACTTTCACGAGCCAGTCGGTACCTTCACGGCACGGAGTACACCAACCGCACGATTCGTGTTTGTAGAACTCAGTCAAGTTCTTGGTCGACTCGAACACATCAACGGTTTCGTCCATCACGATGAAACCACCGGAGCCGACACTTGAACCGGCAGTAACTAACCCTTCGTAATCCATGCGCACGTCTTTACCAATGATTTGATCGGCACGCATGATGTAAACAGACGAACCACCCGGAATAACAGCTTTGAGCTGTTTACCATCAGGAATTCCCTGGCAGTCTTCCATGATGAACTTTTCCATATCGTCGTAGCCCATTGGCAATTCATAGACGCCTGGGCGATTGACGTGACCGGAGACAGACCAAAGTTTTGTGCCACCACTCTTCTCAGTTCCCAGTTTTTGATACGGCTCGCCGCCCATCTTAATAATGTCAGGTACCGCAGTCAGTGTCTCGACATTGTTGACGACCGTCGGAGACGCATAAAGGCCGGACACAGCAGGGAAGGGAGGTTTCATACGCGGATGCCCGCGCATTCCTTCAAGTGAGCTAAGCAGCGCAGTCTCTTCTCCGCATATATAAGCCCCAGCGCCTGTGTGCGTGTGAATTTCACAGGAGAAGTTTGAGTTCAAAATTCTGTCTCCAACAAAACCAGCAGCACGCGCTTCAGCGAGAGCCCGGTTCATGATGTCGATCAGGTATCGGTATTCGCCGCGTGTGTAGATGAAGGAGAGTTTGGAGGAGAGTGCGTATGCGGCGATCAGCATTCCTTCGATGAGGAGATGTGGATCGCGCTCCATCAGGTACCTGTCCTTGAATGTACCTGGTTCCGACTCGTCTGCGTTACAAACTACGTACTTTGGCTTCGGTGAATCTTTCGGAACGAAACTCCATTTCATTCCGGTCGGAAAGCCCGCACCACCACGTCCTCGCAACGCCGATTTTTTGACTTCATTGATGACATCCTCAGGCGACATCGTTTCGAGCACTTTCTTCAGTGCTTCGTAACCGCCGTGTTTTCGATACACGTCAATCGAACGAGAATTCTCAACGTGCATTCTCGCAAGCTGTAAAGGTTCACATCCGATGGCGCCGATAAACATAGAAACTCAGGGGAGCGAAGAGAGAATTTGGTCGATCTTCTCTGGTGTCAGCTCCTCGTGGTAGTCAAAATTGATTTGGAACATTGGGGCAGTACCGCATGAGCCCAGGCACTCAACCTCGGATAGAGTGAAGCGCCCGTCTGCTGTTGTCTCTCCAGGTTTAATACCTAATTTGTGAGAACAGTGTTCGGTAACTTTTTGTGCACCTCTAATCTTGCACGACAAAGTGCGGCAGACCTGTATGTGGTACTTGCCGACAGGTGAGGTGTTAATCATTGAATAGAAGGTCGCTACTTCCCAGATGTCGGTGTATCTGAGTCCAAGTCGGTTCGCGAGATATGCAACACCAGGAGGATCGAGATAACCGCGTTCACGCTGTACGATAAACATTAACGGGAGAATCGCTGAACGTCGCACCGGATATTTTGCTAGATGTGCGTCGATCTCTTCTTCTACTTCCGGAGAAAAGGTCGCTACCTCATCGCCGATGTCGACAGGTTGGGATAGGGGTTGGATTTGGGTTAACTGCGAACTCATTAGAATGGATCAAGCAACAGGACCAGTAGATTTATACGTCCTATTGTTTTGTTATTCGCCCTATCGATCGATCTCTCCCAAAACAATGTCCAACGACCCGATTATTGCCACAATGTCCGCCACCATTTCGCCCTCGGACATGAGGGGAAGCGCTGACAAGTTCACGAAACTTGGCCCACGGAAGTGAACACGGTCAGGTTTTGGACCACCATTCGATTTCATGTAAACGCCCAACTCGCCTTTCGAGGCCTCGATAGCGTGATAGACCTCGCCGGCGGGAACGTCAAAACCCTCTGCAACAATCAGGAAGTGATGAATCAACGCATCCATGTGCTTCTTCATCGCTTCACGGTCAGGTAACACAACTTTGGGCGCGTCAGCTTTAACTGGACCAGGTTTCAAGCGCGCCAGCGCCTGTGCTGAAATCTTGTGAGACTCCTTCATTTCACGCATTCGCACAAGGAAACGGGCCCATACGTCACCGTCTGTTTCAGTGCAAACTTCGAAATCGTAGTTTTCATATCCGGAGTACGGAGTCGCACGTCGCAAATCGAGTGCGACACCACTGCCTCTTAAACAAGGACCTGACAAGCCCCAGTTGATGGCATCTTCTGCTGAAATCCTTCCCACACCTTGCGTTCGCCTCTGAAAAATTTTGTTTCCTGTTAGGAGCGTGTTGAATTCTTCGTGCGCCTTTGGAAAGTCATTCAAGAATTGCTGCACACGTCGTTCGAAACCCGCTGGGAGGTCCATCATCAGACCACCAATCCGGAAATAGGACGGCGTCAAGCGGCCACCAGAGGCAGCTTCAATCAGGTTCAGGATTTTTTCGCGTTCGCGGAAACAGTAGAAGAAGACTGTCATTGCGCCGATGTCGAGCGCGTGAGTCCCTAGCCACACAAGGTGCGAAGCGATGCGCTGAAGTTCGCATGTCAGTACGCGGATCGTCTGGGCGCGTTCAGGGATCTCCAGTCCCAGCAGTTTTTCCGCCGCCATCACGTACGCGAGATTGTTGCCGAGTGGGTTGAGGTAGTCCATCCGGTCGGTGATGACAATGCCTTGCTGATACTTTTTATACTCGAACAGCTTCTCCATACCCGTATGGAGATACCCAATATCAGGCGTGGCCTTGATCACCATCTCACCATCGAGCACGAGCTCCAGGCGCAACACACCATGAGTCGACGGGTGTTGGGGACCCATCGAAATCGTCATCTGTGTATCGAGCGGACGATCAACGACCTCGAACTGTGGTGGAAGAGTAGTGCTCATCTAGGTATTTCTAATTGTTAGAGTTTTGATTTTTGATTGTGTTTGCGCGTCAGCAGTCTTGAGAACAACCAGTCGCTTTAGCAGTAGTCAAAACTTCAGGTTTGTTACTGCTGAAAGTCGGACATCCCAAGTTTGAACTCTGAACGTTCGTTCACACGCAATCGAAAATCAAAAATCACTTCAAGCTATAGGGCTCATAACCACGCAACGGAAAATCCTTCCGCAGCGCGTGTCCCTGCCAATCTTCAGGCAACAGTATTCGACGCAAATCAGGATGACCATCAAAGATCACTCCAAATAGATCGTAGGTCTCACGTTCATGCCAATTCGCAGTGCGCCAGATTCCTGTAACTGTTGAAACTTTCGCGTCTTCTTCCTTAAGCAGCACTTTCAAACGAATGCGATGGTGCTTAGTCGTCGAGAACAAGTGATAGTTGACCTCGAATCTTGGTTCTTCTTCTGGTCCCTTATCAGCTCCACATAAATCCGACAGAAAGTCGAATTTGAACTCGGCCGACGAATTCAGAAAACTACACACGCTGATAAGCTCTTCACGAGGGATTATCGCGGTGACTTCACCAAGCGCTTCAACCACATTTGAAAACCAGTCAGGCCGTTCACGCTGTAACGCCGCCACCAACAGTGACGGCGCCGGTTTCGATGTTCCTGATTCTGCTGAGAGTCCTGTCTGTTCTGGATCGGACTGCATTCTTGTACGAACTCTACTCTCTACGAAGAACGACGGCGTTCATGCTTTGAAGCAATAGTGTACGGTCGCGACTCGGGCAGCGTGTTCTGTCGTGCTGTTGATCCATCCGTTACAGGCAATGTGCCGGGAACCACCGCCTCACGCGCTTCTGCTTCGAGAACATCCTTGCGGTCCAGCACACTCTCTTTCATCACTTTGTCCTGCAACATCATTACCGCGTGAATCAACATCTCAGGCCGCGGCGGACATCCAGGAATGTAAACGTCAACCGGTACAATCTTATCGACGCCCTGTACGATCGCGTAGTTATCAAAAACGCCACCTGAAGTTGCACATGCTCCCATAGAGATAACCCACTTCGGCTCAGGCATCTGGTCATAAATTCGCCGCAGTACCGGTGCCATTTTGCGAGAGACCCGACCAGAAACGATCATCACATCTGCTTGTCGCGGACTGGCACGGAAAACCTCAGATCCAAACCGCGCGAGATCGTTGCGCGAAGATGTGGCGTTCATCATTTCGATAGCGCAACAGGCCAATCCGAAAGTCGCGGGCCAGAGTGAAGATTTTCGGGCCCAGTTGATCAGCGAATCGAGTCGCGTTGTCAGGACTTCCGGTAAGGCTTCAGCGATGATGTTTTCCAATCCCATAAAAACCTAATCAGGCTGCTGTTCTCTTTCTCGCACGAATGCTTTCGGCGTCATGCAACGCTCGAGCCTCGGCCTCAGCTTCGCGACGCGCACGTTCTCCCCAATCAAACGCGCCTTTCTTAACGATATAGATGTACCCAACCAGCAATAGTCCGATGAATAACATCATCTCAACGTAAGCGAATGTCCTAAGACCCTGCGCGATCAAAGTTCGGTACACTGCTGCCCATGGCACCAGGAAGATCACTTCAATGTCGAACAGGATAAAGATCATCGCGATCAGGTAAAACTTTACTGAGAACCTTTCTCTGGCAGACCCTACCGGATCTTTGCCACACTCATATGGCATCAATTTCGTTCGTGTTCTTTTTCTTTGACCAACGAATTGGGAAAGGATGATGTTACCAACAGCGAAGCCTGCTGCTACGATGAACATCAAAAGAATGGGAAGGTATGCGTAAAGGCTAAACGACATCTCCGGCACATTCCTCGGTTGCTACTCGCGATTAGGTCCACTGCTCGCGTGCAGCGAGTGCCACTCAACTACGAAGATTGAGAATCATTGTACAAGCCCGATGCTAGTCGATGTGATCAGGTGTGTCAAGCAAGCCTCTCTGCGTAAGATCGTCGCCAAAAAATGCAGATTGACCGTGAAAAAATGCTTATGTTACCGTTCAGTGAGACCTCACGCTCGTCGAGGGCTTTGCA
>PSRF01000436.1 GCA_003175865.1 Blastocatellia bacterium | reverse complement strand
CCTGGCGCCGCTTTTGTTACAGCGCAGTGTGAGGTGCGAATTACAGAGCGAAGCCGGGTCCGCCGCACTCCAAAGTTAGGCACATGATTTTAGAGCCTGCATCATTGCTCGATGGCTCGCCGCCGCCGGGAAGAATTCAACTGCAGAACTAATCTGGAAAACAGTATCGAGCCGTGTTATCTCAAACACTTTGAGGAGGTGTTTACTCACATTGATGAGTTTGAAGCGAATTCCGTTCTCTTCAGTTTGTGCACGCAACTCCAACAAGACTCCCAAACCGTGAGCATCGACTGTCGTCACACGCGAGAAATCAAGGATTAAAACGGACGTCTGTAACATTGAGTTCATACTGTCTCGCAGAGCCTTCGTTTCACCATTCACAATCTGTCCCTGCAGACACAAAACCGTAACATTACCCAATTTTTTGGCGTGAACCTTCAGCATAAAAACCATCCCCTTTGAACCGTATTAGTGCGGTCTGCTGTCACCGTTAGTAAGAACGTAGAAAACAGCTTCGTTGTTCCTGTAGACATAACACCGCGGAGGAGAAATCATTAACACTTTTTTTCGCGGATGTATCGGATGTCAACGATTAATGCACAAATCCACTGAGATGAAGGGGTTGTCGACCAACCCTGGTCCACCTCAAAGGCTTATTGAGTAGTGTTGGGATTCACTCGACGGCGGGCGCGGAAATAGACACGAACATCATCATTGCGCGGATTGACGACATAGATTGACACTCTTCCATCGGCTAAGGTTTGAATCGTTGCGGGAGACAGAAGACTCGTGAGGTACCAACCTGGTGGCAATACAACAGTATTTCGTAATCGTCCGAAAGTTCGATCCCAAACCAACTCATCTCGATCTAGATAATAGCTCTTTGGATCGGCGTACGTTTCCATCAAGCGAATTCTGTTTGTTGTTCCCGGTTCGAGTGCATGCGCAAGATATGTAACTACAATCTCACTGTCGTCTTTGATTACCTCCCCGATTGGAAGTTTTCGTTCAGTGGCTTGCTTGCCATTAATGATTTCCCACTTCAACTTTTCACCACTGTCGAGATCGATGCTTTCGGGATCGGTCACATGACTGCCGGCGCGCACGACGTTGAAATAATATTTCTCGCCAGGGTTTCGGACTGTGTAGTCATGAGTGATACGAAAGGCGTGTGATTCAGGCGACTGTAGTTCGTAGAGGATTTCGCGGTCTTGATAGGCGCGCTCAGTAACTGTCGGACTCTGATTCTGCGCAGTTGAAATCAGCGCAAAGCAACAGAAAAATATGATCAGAGATGGCGATCGTCTTATTAGCATCGCACACAAGTTTCACTCAGGAAACGCTTCAATGCACAAAGAACAAAGTACAAAGCTCAGGTCTTCTTCCCGGGCAGCCTCCTCGCTTTGATCGTCACTTCAAGCTGCCCACCACTCCCCGGATTCACAAACGCTAACTTCAAACGACCATCACTTTCAGACAACACCTGCGTTGCCACTGAACACGATGTCACTTCATAGCCAGGGGGCAATACTACACTATCGCGAGGAATTCCCAATGATCGCTTGAACACAACTTGATCGCCTTCTGTGTAATAGCTCTTATCGTCTTTGTAGGTTTTGATTATTGCCAAGCGATACTCGCCACGTTCGGGGACTGGATGAGCGAGGAAGACCTTGATGAAACTTCCAGTTGCACTGAAGTTTTCGCTCGGTGAATCCGCTTTTGCTTGTGCCCCTGTGACTACTTCGAACTTCAGTGGTTTTGCAGTGGCAAGATCGACCACGGATTCGTCACTAGCCGTACTGCCTTCACGAATTGGATTGAAGTGAAAGCGTGCCCCGACGCGTGTCTCAGTAACTTCATAATAGATTTTGAACTGATGTGTTTCTGGAGCAAGCAGTTCGTAACGAGTGTAGGTGTCTGATGAAATGTATTGCGGCAGTGGGGTTAAAAGCGCAAGAATGAAAGAACTTGTGATTACAACTAGACGCATTGAATTACCGTATTAGCCAGGAAAGAATACCACCGGCTTGGCCGGTGAATAATTATGCGCGTCGCTACTACGAGTGCACCGTGCGAGCTACTGGTATCCGTTGTTTATGCAACACCCTGCGGAGATTACACTCAAGTGGCTGGACCTTAATTCAGTTTCCCACTTTCAATCTTCTGGAGCAGTACTGGAAATCGCGGATCGTTTCGTAATTCATCCATGTTTGGATCTACGTCCAACCCGGACGCGTAGGCGCCGCGGTCTGCTAGTTCCTTCTCCATCTGTGCGAATGCTTCATCCTTGTCCCCAAATGCGATCGCTGCTATCGCAAGAAAATAACTTGGGACGTATCGTAGCGTGGAATCCTTCTTCAATTCGTCGCGTAATTTCAACGCTTCGGCACGATCGCCCGACTTTACCAGCGACGTTATCAAGAGAGCTTTTGCGAATGGGTCGGAATTCAGCTCCAGCGATTTCCTCAGCGCCGTGATCGCTTCCCGGTGTATGCCTTTCAACCCATAGGCCCAACCCAAAAGATAATGCGTGTAATAAAAGTTTGGATCGACCTTAAATGCTTTTTGACACTGTGCAATCGCATCGTCATACCGGCGCGCATTAATGAGATTGTAGCTTTCATCGGCACTGATAATTGCCGACGTTGGATCCAATTCCTCGGCGCGTTTGCCTTCCGCAATCGCTTCGTCGAATTTCCTCTGGATGATTAGAGGTACATTGCCGAGCCAGTGATGTGCGGTTGCGTAGTTTGGTTTGAGCTCAATTGCGCGTCGCAACTCTTTTTCCGCGCCAACCGCATCCCACGCGTAATTGGATAAATAGAGACCGAGAGCTGCGTGCGCCTCAGCCAGAGACTCATCGAGTTCGAGTGCCTTCTGTGCGGCGGCTTTCGCCTGAGGCATTGAGTCTTTGGGTAGTGCAACACTGTAGTTTGGATAGAGACCGTAAGTTTCAGCCAGGCTCGCATAGGCCAAGGCGAAGTTGGGATCTTTTTCGATCGCCTGGTTGTAATAAACAGCAGCTTGCTTCAGACCATCGACAGTTCTCTTATTCCAAAAGAAACGCCCTTTCAGATACAGTTGGTAAGCCTCACTGTTGTCTGTGTACTTCTTACTCACACCTTTCGCATCTTCACCAGACAACTTCAGCTGCAACTTGTCAGTGATCGTGGTCGCTATTTCTCGTTGGGTCGAAAGCAGGTCTGACAGTTTCCGTTCGTATTGTTCGCCCCAAAGAATTTTGTTATTAACTGCATCGATCAACTCAACACTGATCGTTAAGCTATCGCCGCGTTGCAACATGCGCCCAGACATGACGGCACTCACGCCAAGCTCTTTCGCAATCTTCTGTGCATCAACTTCCTTTCCTTTGTAACGAAGCACAGAACCCGTCGGACTTACTTTGAGATTCGGTAACTGAGAAAGACGATAGATAAGAGATTCAGTCAAACCATCAGAGAGATATTCTGAATCTGGATTTCCACCCCTGTTTTCAAAAGGTAACACCGCGATGGAGTTGATTTGATTATTACTACTGCCTTTTGAGACGAATGCAAGATAACCCGCCGCGGAAACAACGCCAACGGCAATCACTGCAATCACAACCGCCGCAATCTTGTGAGTCTTTACTTGTGTGACTGCGTATTCAAGACTCGATGATGAAGTTGTTACGCCTGCTGTAGCGTTTACTTGATCACTTTTCGTCACGCCATCGTAGACGCGCGTGACGTTCTCGCTAATCGGTTGTTCACGATTAGGAACTATCGAGCGCTCCAACTCACCTTGAATGTCGAGGTCCCTGCGCAGGTTCTTCAAATCTATCAGCAAGTCGCGCGCTGATTGATAACGCATGTCAACGTCTTTGGTGAGTGCCTTACGAACGATGCGTTGCAACTCTGGAGGCGCGTTCTCAAGTACAAGTGGTTCTTTCTCGAGAATGGCAACCATCGTATGGTTGACCGTTTCGCCGGAGAAGGGAACTCGTCGAGCGATCATTTCATACAGAACGACACCAAGACTCCACAGATCGGTACGTGCATCGGTTGCCACACCCCGCGCCTGTTCAGGTGACATGTACGATGCGGTACCCATGATTACGCCGGGGATTGTGTTAACTGGTGATGCATGCATAGGAGACGGGTGACCGGGAGACCCGGCGATTAACGTGTCGCATTCATCGCCGCTTCCCCGTGTCTCCGCGTCTCCGTGTTTTCCGGTCTCCGCGTTTCTTTTCTCCGTCAACTTCGCGAGTCCAAAATCCAACACTTTGACGTAACCATCGGTGCGGATCATGGTGTTTTCGGGTTTGATGTCGCGATGGATGATGCCCACGTGATGTGCTGCGGACAACGCTTCTGCAACCTGGATACCAATTCTTAAGATCGTATTGAGAGCCAGTGGGTCTCTATATGAGAGATGCTCGCGAAGTGTTTTGCCATCGATCAGCTCGGTAGCGATGTAGTTTTTGCCATCAGCCTCTCCGATCTCATAAACCGTCAGGATGTTTGGATGATTAAGAGCCGAAGCTGCCTTCGCCTCTTGAATGAATCTGTTCAGTTTTTCCTCATCTTTGCTCAGCTGATCATGTAAGAATTTAATGGCGACGCTACGATCGAGTTTCGTGTCCTGGGCCAGATAGACCTCACCCATTCCACCTGATCCGAGCTTCGAGATGATGCGATAGTGAGATAAGGTTTTGTTAGCGGGGGATTCTGGACTCATACTTCAAACCAGGTCTTATTCATGCTGAATACCACAGCACTGCAAAGAAATGGCAAGTTGTACCCGCAATCACAAACAGGTGCCAAATAAAGTGACCATAGCGCAGCCGAGGTGCCACAAAAAATGCGAGACCGCTGGTGTAAGCGATGCCACCTGCCAATATCCAAAGGACGCCCGGTAATGGCACGAGCGTCAATATCGGTTTGACAGCAACGATTGCCAGCCAACCCATTACGAGATACAGAACAATCGAGATCCAGGAATGATGCGTGCCGACTATGGCCTTCATCGTTATTCCGACTACAGCGAGGAACCAGACAATCACTAGTATTGTCGAGCCCCACGGACCACGGAGGACACCCAACGCAAACGGAGTGTACGTACCGGCGATGAGCAGGAAAATAGCACTATGATCCAACAGGCGAAAGAAGCGCTTGGCTCTTTCGTGCGTGAGCGAATGATACAGCGTGGAGCTGAGATAAAGTATGACCATCGTTCCGCCAAACACGGTCGTACCAAAGAGAAAACGAGTGCCACCACCTCGAAGCGCAGAAATCATCAGCACGCTGAGAAAGCCGATCGCTAACAGAAAGCCCAGCCCATGACTGATGCTGTTCGCAATCTCTTCCTCAAAGGAGATGGTTCGGAGGATTGGTCGGCGTGGGTTGATTTCGAGTGCGGGGGATTCCATGAAGGATGTTATACACGTTAAGCGAAATGCTTGCTACAACTTTTGGTAAATTAAGCTTTATGTCCCATGCGCCGTACCAAGTCAACCTATCTCGGATCATTACGCAGACCATCAAAGGGGGTGTTCCATGTGATTCTCGGCACTCGCCTCAGTATCCCGCGGAGTGCATGATTTCCGAAAAGCGTGGATCCGAGCGCACCATATCCAACTCTAGATCAACTTTAACCAGCAGTGCATAGAAAGAGACGCCTCCCGGGGAGTCCTCAATACTGAATGCTAATCAATCTTCTTAAAAGCATCCTTCATAACTTAGGAGTTGTACTAGCGAGCCTCACACTCGCTTACCTCGCTTCGTTCATCGATACAGCACTCGGATTCCGGACGCTCGATATCTCGCTACTTAAGGGTGTTGGAGTATTACTGATCACCGCTGGATTTCTTCTGCGCGTCTGGGCTGTCACGCACTTTTACACGCGCGAGATGCGGGTCATTTCTCTCGAGCCTCAATCGGATCTCGTCACGGATGGTCCATATCGTTATTCAAGAAATCCTTTATACCTGGGTGGCAACGTGTTCTGTTTTTTCGGAGCGGGGCTGCTACTCGGATCGCCAACGATGCTGGCGTTAACGGCAATTCACCTTCCATTCATCGACCTGCTAATCCGGAGGGAAGAAAGACAGTTGCAAGAAAAATTCGGAAGCGAGTTTCGTGAGTATAAACAACATGTTCGACGATGGGTGTAGTGCTCGATACTCACTTTGTCACTTCACCTTCTCGTACTCCTTCTTCGACTCAATCACGATGGTCCAAGATTTTCTGAAATTCAGCTGCGGCTTATGTCAGTTTCTCACCTTGATCAGTGTTTCAAGTTTTGAGTGACAGCATCATCAATGCCTGGTGCTGCCACCAGCGAATGACAGGCTCGAAGCGCGGGTATGATCTTAGCTTGCGCCTCGGCTGCAGACTGAAACCGTCTCATTGGATCCTTCGCCAAACATCCCTGCAGTACGACATCAAGATCTGCTGCACCCGCGGAGGTGTTTGGCAGATGATAAGGAAGCTGCAGAACTTTTGTAAGAACTTCCTGATACGTCGACCCTTCAAATGGTCTGTGACCCGTCAGTACTTCTGCCAGTATGAGACCGACTGCGAAGAGGTCGGTTTGTTCATTAACCGTTCCACCGGTTAACTGTTCAGGAGCCATGTATCCGAAAGTGCCTAGTGCAGTGCCGGCACTTGTCAGTGGTCCTTGTTCAGTAGGGCTATGACTATCTGGAGCGACGGTATAAACGACTTTTGCAAGGCCAAAATCGAGAAGTTTCACATGAGCAGTTTCTAGATCCGAATCCAGGACCAAAATATTTTCGGGTTTCAGATCTCGGTGTATTACTCCTAACGCATGCGCAGCTTTCAGACCCTCAAAGATTTGATTTAGCAGGTTTGCTGCGTCCTTCGGCTTGAGAACGCCTTTACGTCGTAGCAATCCACGGAGTGTTTCCCCGCGTGCTAACTCCATCACGAGAAAGGCACCTGTCTCCCCGAGCACGCCGTAGTCGTGAACAGTAATAATATTTGGATGGCTGAGACGCGCCGAAATCTTAGCCTCATGCTCAAACCGCACTTGGGCAGCGCGATCCCCGAACATGCTACCTTTCAAAATCTTGATCGCAACATGACGGTTTAGTCTCAGATCGATGACTTCATAGACTGAGCCCATACCGCCTCTTCCTATGAGCCGATCCAGTTGGTAACGATCCTCGATGACATGTTCGACGGGCAGTGATTGGACCAGGTCGACCGAGTCCTTTTGACAAATTTTCACTGTGTTGTCGTAGCAAGCGCCACAGCGCGGACACTCCTTCAGAAGATTGGGTTCATGTCCGTCTGGTCGCGCACTCGGTTTATGCCCGCGCGCGAAACGCTGTCTCAGGTGAGCGTTTTCATGCACTAGTGCTATTTCGTCAGCAAGCCGTTCAAGGAGTTCACGGTCACGAGTCGTATACGGAATCTCAGATCGTTTTTCACCGAGTACAAATAGGCCAACCAGATGACCGCTCGTGCCAGTCATCGGAACTATGAGTTTCGCACCAATTTGCGCAAGCCAATCCTTTTCCAAATCTGGTAACTTGTTTCTCGGAGGAAACGGAAAGTCCTGAGCAGAATCCTGCATTTCCATAAACTTAAGCAGTTGAAACTCCTGAGGTATCTGAAGTCGATTGCCGAGTTCCTCAGTAGAGTAACCAAGCGATAATGCTTTCTGTTCCTCGTCGCTGTAGTAGAGATAGATGTGCTTTGGATGCAGTGCTGAGTCGACTTTCTCGCAGACAATTCTCGATATCTGCGACATGTCAGCGAGCTTTCTTACTTCATCGATTAACTCACGCAAAATCTTTTCCTGATTATAAGACTCACGGAAGAACCGTCGATCGATCCAATCAGTGAGCGATTTCCGAAATACCAAACCGAGTACGAGCGCCAAACCCAGTAACAGGTAGAAATAAACTGAGTTGCGGAACAGAACTTCTGCGATAGGACGTTCGGGGTGGGCGGCAACAGTGGCTACAAGACCGATGATTGGAAGAGCGAGCAGGATTCTAAGTGCGTTCTTCGCCAATACATATTGAACACTTCGCCGAATAATCA
>PSRF01000249.1 GCA_003175865.1 Blastocatellia bacterium | reverse complement strand
TTTGACGTGATCATCAAAGGCGGCACCGTTTATGACGGCACAGGACGTCCACCAGTGAAGACCGACGTCGGCATCAAGGGTGATCGCATCGCCACGGTAGGAAGTCTGAGTAAAGCAAGTGCGCCGAACGTTGTGGATGCCACAGGTCTGGCGGTTGCGCCAGGCTTCATCAATATGCTTTCGCACTCTGAAACATCATTGATCGTAGACAGCCGTTCGCTTAGTGAACTAAGACAAGGTGTAACAACGCAAATTTTTGGTGAGGGTTCAATGGGCCCACTTAACGATCAAATGAAGCGGTCGAGAAGTGAATCTCAGGGCGACATTAAGTTTGAAATTGAGTGGACCACTCTTGCTGAATACCTCACTTACCTTGAAAAACGTGGAATCCCCCAGAATGTCGCATCATTCATTGGAGCACCCACTATCCGCGAGTACGTCATCGGTCTTGAAGACAAACCACCGACACCCGAACAATTAGACCAGATGCGTGAACTGGTGCGACGCGAAATGGAGGCAGGCGCGCTAGGGATAACGACTGCCTTGATTTATCCACCGGCGTTCTTTGCAAAGACTGACGAACTGATCGAATTGTGTAAGGTCGCTGCAAAGTACAAGGGCAAGTACACTGCGCACATTCGCAGCGAAGGTGACCAACTCATCGAAGCCGTGCAGGAGACGATTCGGATCAGTCGAGAAGCCGGACTTCCCGCAGAGATCTATCACCTTAAGGCATCCGGCGAATCGAACTGGTCCAAGATGGATCAAGTGATCAAGTTGATCGAAGACGCACGCAAGCAAGGGGTACAAATCACCGCTGACATGTACACCTACCCCGCGGGTGGCACTGGTCTCGATGCGTCGCTTCCCCCGTGGGTCTTCGATGGTGGACGCGAAGCTGCTTACAAGCGTCTTCAGGATCCGGCAACACGTCAGAAGATTGCCGATGCTGTTCGTACTCCAACCAAGGAATGGGAGAATCTCTACATGTTGACTGGTTCTCCTGATCGTATCCTGTTGGCTAGTTTCAAATCAGACAAACTTAAACCACTCACCGGGAAAACCCTTGCGGAAGTTGCGAAAATGCGTGGCAAAGATCCGATTGAAACGATCATGGATCTTTTGCTGGAAGACCGATCTCGAATTGGCACGATCTACTTCTTGATGAATGAAGACAACATCAAGAAACAGATTCGACAGCCATGGGTTTCGTTTGGTTCAGACGCCGCTTCAATTGCCGCGGAAGGTGTCTTTCTAAAGTCCGCTGCGCACCCCCGTGCATATGGCAATTTTGCTCGACTCCTTGGCAAGTATGTACGTGAAGAGAAAGTGATCTCTCTCACTGAAGCAATACGACGACTCACATCGTTACCAGCAACTAATCTTGGGTTGGACCATCGTGGCTCTTTGCAGTCAGGTATGTTCGCCGACGTAGTCATCTTTGATCCACAAACAATCGCTGATAAGGCCACCTTTCCAGAGCCGCATCAATATTCGATTGGAGTCAGGGATGTCTTTGTAAACGGACAACAAGTGCTGAAGAATGGAGAGTCGACAAGCGCCAGACCTGGACGAGCACTGTGGGGCCCAGGCAAGGTAAAAAGCAATTAAGTCAGGATTCTGAAAGTTTTCTATTCGCGAAATTGAGGAGGCGACACTCGTAAGTGTCGCCTCTTATATTTTTTGAGCGACGTTAGTTCGTTGGAGGTTTACGTGTTTAGAAAAACGGACGAAGCGTTTTGGCAAACCCCGTCAGTGCCCTGGTAAAAGCTTACCTTTGGAACGCCCATGGAAATTATTAGCTAGATAAGTCCCGTACTGCGGTAAAATCCGAATGTATGTGAAGCGGGGAATTAAAACTACCTGCTCGCGTATTTGATCGTTAAACCAGGAATGTAAATCCGACACGAAGGAGTTGCACGCTGGAGAGTGTGCAGGTCATTCAGAAACTGGCAGAAATCTTCAGATACAAACGAAGGATGTTGGAAACAACCAAGAGACCTCTCTTGATTTCCCTTCAAATATGTATGAGAAGTTTAAGGCCATAGACGGGACGCATCCGTGGAGAGACGTCAGCCCTGATGGTTATATCGACTATCAGGCCCGCTACCGCTCACAGGGTCGTGTTCTCTTTTTTAATTTTCCGCTCGCCAGAGAAATGGATCTGGTCCCACCAGATCATCCACCAACGATCAACAAGGAACTTGAACAAGCGATACTCCACGCGTTCTCACTACAAATCATTAACGAGCACGATTTGAAACACGGGAAGAAGTACCCGCCCGAAACTATCAAACCCCAGCCTTACATGGCGACGCGTTATCTCCAAACTCAGCACAGCAACAAACAAGGGAAGACTTCAGGAGATGGCAGAAGCATCTGGAATGGTTATCTGAAAACTGCGCATCTGAAATTTGACATCTCGAGTCGGGGAACCGGTGCCACAATCTTGAGCCCTGGTGCACAGAAATCAGATGGCGTTGTACAAACTGGCGATGAGTCATACGGTTATTCCTCAGGCTTGGCCGAATTAGACGAAATGTTGGGAAGTGCGGTCATGTCTGAAATTTTCTACCGGCAAGATATTCCGACTGAACGCTGTCTAGCGGTTATTGGATTTCCAGATGGAACAGCAATTGGCGTCAGAAGCGCGCCCAATTTGATTCGGCCGGCACACCTGTTTCGCTATCTCAAACAAGGTCGTCACGCAGAACTCAAAGCTGGGATGGATTATTTCATTGAAAGAGAAATTGAAAACGGGATATGGCAATTTCCGGACGACGTTAGCAAACGTTACAGCACCGCTCTCGATTACCTGGCCCAACAGTACGGAAGAATGGCGGCAGTACTTGAGGAGGAATACATTTTTAATTGGTTATCCTGGGATGGAGACAACATGTTGGCTAGCGGAGCCATTCTCGACTACGGATCGATCCGGCAGTTCGCTGCCAAGCATGACAAGTATCGATACAAGGATGTCGATCGGTATTCGGCATCATTACGAGAACAACGTGGGTGGGCTCGCACGCTGGTTCAGGTCTTTGCACAAGCAATCGATTTTATTGAATCAGGAGAAAAGTCGAACCTCGCGACATTCAAGAATGCACCCTGCTTACGTGTATTTGATCGGGCGTTCGAAACAGAGCGAAATTATCGACTTCTCTGGCGCGTGGGCTTCACTCCCGAACAGATCGAGTATCTGCTGGAGAGTGCGCAAACTGAGATTCGAGATTTGCAGAAGTCCGTGAGTTACTTTGAGGATTTGAAAGTCGCCAGGGGAATCGAGAGACTTCCCGACGGATTCACACATAACCCGGTGTTTCTCATCCGCAATTTACTGCGACTCTTACCCTCCTATTACATTGCCCAGGCAATTCACAAATGCGACGACGAAACTGCGTACATGCCGGCAAGCACTTTTTGCGACATCATGGCAGCGTCCTATGTCGGGAAAAGAGATCTAAAACTGACGCCCGCGCGCATTTCCCACATCAAGAATTTTCAGAGCTGTTACCTGAAACTGTTGGCTAGAGTTAACGAGCCTTTAGATAGCCTGTTGAAGACCATTCAAGAGAGATCTACGGTTATTAACCACCGACACCGAATAACCGGCGATGCTTTGATATTCATTATTGAAGAGGTTATTGCCGTGAAAGGTAGGATGAAGGTTGACGGATTGCAGGAGGCTCTCGAGGCATTCATTGACTCGCAAGTGTTAATTCCAGGCAAATGGCGACCAGTTCCGCTTGAGCAACTTGAACAGAACACGCTGAAGGGTCGCCTGCTAAATAAGATCTACGCCAACCTCGAGAAATATAAAGAATCGATCTAGAGAGATTCCTGCTCAAGCCAGACACCATTACCTACGTCCGTCAACTGCCGGAGACGAAACGGAACGTTCGTGAGTAACAGGCCATTACATTCTCGAGTACCGTTAATGAGCATTTCTCTTATTGTGTGCCTGGGTGCCTCGTTGGTCGTTTCACAAACTCCAGAAGCTGACAAGCCTAAACTAAAGAACTTTGGCTCAAGTCTCGATCAACTCCAATGGGACGCGAGACGGAATGAAGCTGTCGAAGTTGGTCCAGGTAGAATTCGGACAAAAAAAATGTCGGACGATGATGTAGTGCGGATTGAAACTACACTCGTTATAAACGATGTTCTGGTTGTTAGTGCACAAGGTCAAACAATAACCGGGCTAACCGAAAGAGATTTTCTAGTCACCGAGGATGGCGAGCCGCAGAAGGTTGGGGTCTTCGCGTTGGGTGACAATTCGAACATTCCGCGGTCCATTGTTCTCATCATCGACTACAGCATCAGTCAGTTCCCCTTTATAAGTAGCAGCATTGCCGCAGCAGAAAAGCTCGTCGATAAATTGGCGCCACGAGATCGAATGGCGATTGTTACAGATGACGTTGAGTTATTGTCAGACTTCACAAATGACAGAAAAGAACTAAAGGACAAACTGGAATCCTTGCTCCTTCGCGCCACATCAACCAGACATGCACGAGTTTACGAACCGTCTCGGAGATTCGGACGCAGTTCTCAGTACAGTGCCTTAATGGCGACGTTGCGAGAGGCGTTCGATTCAGAGGATCAAAGACCCATAATCATTTTTCAGACTGACGGCGATGAGGCTTACTATCTGCGAAACCCTATCGTTGGTCCACAGCATATCTCCCCTGATCTTCAACAGTACCCAGGGCACGTAATTGAGCTATTGTCGAAAGACCAGCGCGAAAAGCTGCGAAACTTCAGTGTTGACGACGTCTATAAAACTGTTGAGCAGGCGCGAGTGACGATCTACACGGTAGTACCGGGTTTTCGCCTCGTTGGTCGATCACCCGAGGAACAAGCGCAACAAATCAAACTGGAATGGTCCCAACGTTCTGAAGCTTGGGTGATGAATTCTTCACCCGAGGCAAGAAGCAAAGTTCGTAGAGAGGCGGAGAAACGCTGGAGCAAACTATCCCGGGAAACAGTCGCTTACCAAATCGACCGAGAGCTCAAAATCCAGTCTGCACTTGCAGGCATTGCAGGTCTTACCGGAGGTTGGACCGCCTTCCTGGGCGATGCATCGCAGGCAGAGAAAATCTATTCGCGCATACTCGACGACATGAATCGCCGCTACATTGTTGGTTACTATCCGACCAATAAAGAACGCGATGGGCATCGTAGAAAAACAAGTATTACCGTCAGAGGACATCCCGAATACACAGTTATGACGCGAACTTGGTATTGGGCGCCTGCCAACCATTAGCGATTTGTGTCAGAACAGACTTTTGTCAATTGAGATCGCGCCGACGACGCGGAACCTGCATCTGCCCACCTCCTTTAGAGACTGTGTGAAAACACCACCGGTTTCACACCGGTGGTAGTTTTACCTTCAACCTAATCGGCGGCACGGCTTGATCGGATGGATACCACCGACTTCATGTCGGTCGGAGTTTCAAATTCGGCGCCACCTCTGGATTCTGCTTTGTCAGTTGAGAAACTGAATCTCCACCGAGGTGAACTCGGTGGAGATTCAGAGAAGAATTAGCGTCCGTTAGGCTGACATAAACGCACCACCGGTATAAAACCGGTGGTGTTTCTGAGTTGTCACACAGTCTCTGAAGCAGGTGTTATCTCTAGCGTTTCAGGTTGTGTGTTGTAGCGAGAAGTTGCCTGGAATGAAGTTTAGAATTGCGCAACTTAAAAGCAGTCGCTTCGCTCCTGTTCTGACCTTTTTCTCTTGCACCAATCCGTTGCGGTGACGTAAAACTGCGCCAGTGTCAGAACTATCCCCCGGAACTGTCCTGTCTCACTATCGCATCATTAGCAAGATCGGTGCGGGAGGAATGGGTGAAGTCTATCGGGCTCAGGATACCGAACTTGGTCGTGCGGTGGCTCTGAAATTCCTCTCGGGCGAAGTTGCGACCCATCAAAATCGAGTCAACCGTTTCATCCAGGAAGCAAAAGCCGCCTCAGCACTCAATCATCCAAACATCATCACGGTCTACGAAATTGGTCGGCAAGACGACCATACGTTTATTGCGACTGAGTTTGTCGAGGGTCTTACGTTGCGACACCTCATGCACACGCGACTAAAGCTCGTCGAGGTACTCGATATTGGAATCCAGATTGCCTCGGCTTTAGTTGCTGCACACGCCGCCGGCATTGTTCACCGAGATATCAAGCCAGACAACATCATGGTGCGCGCCGATGGGATTGTGAAAGTACTTGACTTCGGACTCGCAAAGCTCACCGAAAGACAAGACTCATTAGCGGGATCAGAAGCAACGACGGTCGCGATGGTCAACACCGAGCCCGGCACTGTGCTTGGGACTACGACTTACATGTCCCCCGAACAAGCCGCTGGCCGTGAAGTTGATGCACGTTCAGATATTTGGAGTCTCGGAGTCGTGCTCTACGAAATGGTTGCGGGACGCGCTCCATTTGGCGGGGCATCAAAAAGCCACGTCATTGTAGCGATTATCGATCATGAGCCGGCGCCAATAACGAGCTTCGCACCAGAAGTGCC
>PSRF01000401.1 GCA_003175865.1 Blastocatellia bacterium | reverse complement strand
GGACCTGAAACCAATCCGGCGGTAAATCCCAAATACACGACGCCGCGCTCGCCACTCAACGCCGCTTACGGTGAGAAGATCGCCGAGTACACAACCGAGAAATACTTCATGACAGAGCTGGTCGATCACCTGCCAGCTTCGACAAAGATTCCATCGCCCGACAAAGTACTCGGCTACGTTATCGGCACACCCAACAAACTCACGCACACCGCGGACATGTATCGCTATTACCGCGAACTTGCAGCGGCGTCTCCACGCGTGCGTGTGTTGACCGCTCCGGAGAAGAGTGAAGAAGGCCGTGAGCAAATGCTCGTGCTTGTGAGTGATGAAGCGAATCTCACAAAGCTTGATCGCTACAAGGACATAACTGCAAAGCTGGCGGACCCACGTCGAATCAGTGCGACTGAAGCGCAACAACTCGTCACAGAAGGCAAACCATTTTACTGGGCTTCCGGTTCGATACATTCTCCGGAGACTGGTTCGCCGGAGATGTTGATGGAACTGGCGTTTCGTCTCGCCGTTGAAGATTCACCATTCATCGAAGCGATTCGCAAAAATGTAATTGTGATGATCACGCCGGCGCTCGAAGTTGACGGTCGCGATCGAATGGTTGATTTGTATAACTATCGCAAGGCGAATCCCGGCAAGGCGATGCCATCCTTGCTTTACTGGGGTAAGTACGTCGCACACGACAACAATCGAGATGGACTCGGTCTCGCGCTGGCACTCACGCGCAATCAGATGCGTACGTTTCTCGAGTACCACCCGACAGTGCTCCACGATTTGCACGAGTCAGTGCCCTACCTCTACACAATGACGGGCACCGGACCGTACAACGCATGGCTCGATCCACTCGCCATCGATGAATTTCAACTACTCGCGTATCACGAAATCGAAGAGATGACGAAGCGTGGTGTGCCTGGTGTTTGGACACACGGTTTCTACGATGGCTGGGCGCCAAACTACATGCTCTACATCGCTACAGGCGCCAACTCCATCGGACGGTTCTATGAAACGTTTGGCAATGGCGGCGCAGACACGCGCGAACGTACCTTGCCACCAGCTCAAACTTCACGCGTTTGGTACCGCCCTAATCCACCGTTCCCGCGTGTGAACTGGTCGATGCGTAACAACATCAACATGCAGCAATCGGCTCTTTTGTTTGCGATGAACTTCGTCGCAAATAACACCGAACGTTTCCTGAATAACTTTTATTTGAAGAGCAAGCGCTCCATTGACAAAGCATCGAATGAAGGCCCAACCGCTTACATCATTCCTGGCGATACACCCCGTCCTGTTGAGGCCGCTGACATGGTTAACCTGATGCGCCTGCGTGGCATTGAAGTTCATCGCAGCGACAAAGAGTTTACGGTTAAGGATCAGAAGTATCCGGCAGGTTCTTACATCGTTCGCATGGACCAACCGTACTCGCGCATGGCTGACATGCTCTTGGATACTCAGTACTACAACGTCAGCGACCCTCCGCCCTACGACGATACAGGTTGGACAATGGGAGCAATGCGAAACGTGAAGACTGTTCGAGTAACGGAAAAGAGCGTGCTCAGCGTGCCGATGACATTGTTAACGAGTGATGCGAAGGTGACCGGGCAACTTACAGCTGCGGGAACACCCGTCGCATTCGTTATCAATCACAACACCGACAACACGCTCGCCACTCTTCGTTTCAAATTAAAAGACGTGAAGATGAACGCGGCTGAAGATTCCTTCAAAGTCGGGGAACAACAATTCAGTGCCGGTTCGTTCATCGTGCCGACAGAGGGTAACCCACCAGATCTAAAGCAACGCCTGGAGTCTGCTGTCGCTGAATTGGGATTAAAAGCGCAGGGCGTGGACAAGGTTCCGGAAGTGAAGACTCACGCGCTTGCAGTGCCGCGGATCGCGATCGTTCATACCTGGATCAACACGCAGAACGAAGGCTGGTATCGCATCGAATTTGATCGACTGCAGGTTCCTTACACATACATTTCCGACCAAGTGTTAGGTAACACACCTAATCTACGTGAGAAGTTTGACGTGATTATCTTTCCACCTGTGGGTGGCGGCTCTGCGCAGACAATTGTCAACGGGATGCCGAAGCGCGGCGACCCAATTCCGTGGAAGGGTTCCGCTTTGACGCCTAGCTTCGCAAACTCGCCCGATCAAACAGACGACATGCGCGGTGGCATGGGCGTAATCGGCATCGCGAATCTTCAGAGGTTCGTTGAAGACGGAGGCCTCTTCATCACGATTGCCGGTATTTCACAAGTACCAATCGACTACGGCATCACTAACGGAGTTTCGATTCAGCAGGCAGACAAGTTACAGGCGCGCGGATCGATCTACAACGCCAGTTTTGCTGATCGAAAGAGTCCAATCGCGTACGGCTACGCAGACTCACTCGCGCTTTACTTTAATCAGGCGCCACTGTTTCAGGTTGCAGTCGGCAGTGGTGGAGGCGGTGGATTTGGTGGAGGTGGCGGTGAAGGTGGTCCAGGTAGCGCGCCAGGCTCTGGTCGTGCTTCAGGCCGAGGAGGCGTCACTGATCCGGATGTGATTCAGGCGATGCCTCAGCCGCGTCCGGTTGATCCAGCAAATCGTCCGTCGCCCGATCAGATAACAGATGAACAACGCGAGAGTCCGTTCTTCGTGCCACCGCAGTTGCGACCGCGAGTGATCATGCGTTTTGCCTCAGATGAAAAGAACTTGCTCGTCAGCGGCATGTTGGCTGGCGGCTCGGAACTGGCAAACCGTCCGGCAGTCGTTGATATTCCAGTTGGACGTGGTCACGTTGTGATGTTTGCGACGAACCCGATGTGGCGCCATCAAACGCAGGGTGAGTTTTTCCTGCTGTTCAATGCCGCATTGAACTACGACAACTTGAATGTTGGTCGTGGTGAGGGGCGTGGTGGTCAGCAACGACAACGAGCAACGAGCGGCGAGGATCAATAAACCTTTGGAGTGCGGTGGCCCGGCACCGCTTTGTTATAACGACAGCTTGAGCTTAAAGACGTGAGCGTATAACAAAGCGACGCCTGGCCGTCGCACTCCATGGAGCGCACTCCAAAAATGACAATGCTTTCCGACATCGAGGCACGAGTGCTCGGGTCACTGGTTGAGAAACAGTTGACTACACCCGAGTACTACCCGCTAACGCTCAACGCACTTACAACAGCGTGTAATCAAAAGAATAATCGACATCCTGTTACTTCGTATTCAGAGGATCAGGTCGCCCAGGCGTTGGAAGGTTTGCGAGAGAAGAACCTCGCATACGTTTTCTACGGCAGCACCAGTCGTGTGCCGAAGTACAAACATGTATTGCCGGAGGTCCTACATTTGAATGCTGCAGAAACCGCAATTGTCTGTGCTTTGATGTTGCGTGGTTCTCAAACGCCTGGTGAACTACGCAGCAACGCCGGCAGGCTTCATGAGTTTTCCAGCCTCGAAGAGATCGAGTCGACGCTCAACGATCTAACGTCGCACGACGGTGAGCCGCTGGTGGTTCGGTTGTCACGTCAACCGGGACAGAAGGAGGTGAGATTCGCGCACTTGCTTAGCGGTGACGTGCTGATTGATGTTGTTGCTGAAATGCCCGCACCACGCCGAGTCGCTTCTAGTTCAAGTGACCGCGTCACAAAACTAGAAGAAGAACTGGCGGCGCTCAAAGAGAAGTTTGAAGACTTGGAACAGCAATTTGAGAAGTTCAAACAGCAGTTTGAATAATACGCACCTTTTAGTAGTAGCTGTGAAGGAATAATTCAAGCTCTTCTGTCGGACCGCGTACGTCTCGTGCGCTTATCTGAATTTAAGATTGGATAATCATAGAGTGGGCGCACGAGACGTACGCGCGGTCCGACAGAAGAGCTTGACCCATTCTTCTCGTGGCACTACTAAAGGGAACCTTGACCAAGCAGATGCGTTTTAACAGGCCTACACTCAAGACGGTCATTGAAAAACTCACGCGCCAATACGGAAAGCCTGCCAAACCACTCGACCATCCTTTCGAAATAATCGTATGGGAGAATATTGCTTACCTCGTCGATGACGAGCGACGCTCTGCTGCATTCAACGCACTTGCACGTGAAGTCGGTCTGCGGCCAATCGATATTTTTTCCGCATCGAGCTCGACGTTAATTAAATTCACAAAAATGGGTGGCATACACCCTGAGCTACGTAATCAACGTCTGCGAGAGAGCGCACAGATAGTTATCGATCAGTTTGACGGAGATTTGCGTAATGCCTTGAAGCTGCCTTTAGCGAAGGCAATCAAGGCACTCCGTCAGTTTCCGTCGATTGGCGAACCGGGTGCTGAAAAGATTTTGCTGTTCACGCGTACCGCACCGATTCTCGCCTTGGACTCAAACGGACTGCGGGTGCTGCTTCGATTAGGGTTTGGTGAAGAACAGAAGAACTATACGGCAAGCTACAAGTCTGTTAGAGAAGGGATCGCAACCGAGCTTGTAAATGATTTCGACTTCCTCATTTCCGCACACCAACTGCTGAGGCAACACGGCAAGACCCTCTGCAAGACAAACAATCCACATTGTGACGAGTGTCCACTCGCGATTGACTGCTCATACTACAACTCACGTTCCTTTTAGTAGAATTTTCGGAGCAATCACCCAAGCTCTTCTGTCGGACCGCGTACGTCTCGTACGCCTACGCGGGAACTATCGACTCTCGAAGGACGTAAATCAAAAAGGCCACGAGACGTACGCGGTCCGACAGAAGAGCTTGAGTCATTTCAAATCAAGGCCCTGCTAAAGGGCACGTCAAAGGATGTGTTTCATACGTGGGCCAGAGAATTATACGTGCAATTCCCTTATGTCCATCGTATAATGGTCGTCCCTTATGAACTTAGAACTCTTTCATCCAGCAGTCTCACGCTGGTTTGCGCGGACGTTTCCTGCGCCGACCCAGCCACAGCTTCAGGCCTGGCAGGAGATCAAG
This sequence comes from Blastocatellia bacterium, assembly GCA_003175865.1. Taxonomy (GTDB): domain Bacteria; phylum Acidobacteriota; class Blastocatellia; order Pyrinomonadales; family Pyrinomonadaceae; genus PSRF01. The sequence goes on along the minus strand of PSRF01000401.1, from coordinate 12,082 downwards.
CAGCACCGACACACGCTAATTGCCGCTCCAACAGGTTCAGGTAAGACTCTGGCCGCGTTCCTTTCAGCAATCGATGATCTTGTTCGTCTGGGTCTTGAAGGAAAACTCGACGATACAACGCACGTCATCTACGTTTCACCACTCAAGGCCCTCAGCAACGATATACAACGTAATCTACAGTTCCCACTTGAAGGTATCGAACAAGAACTGAAGTTACTCAATCTGCCCGAGGTGAATATTCGAACACTCGTGCGTACGGGCGATACCCCCGCTGCTGAACGAACGGCGATGACCAAGCGACCGCCTCACATCGTCGTCACCACGCCAGAGTCGCTCTACATTTTGCTGACGAGCGACGGTGGACGTCGCATGCTGGAAACCGCACGCACCTTAATTGTCGATGAAATTCATGCCGTCGTCGGCGACAAACGCGGCTCCCATCTCGCATTGTCAATTGAGCGTCTGCAACATCTCATCAATCAACATGCGAATTCTCAAATCGGCAATCAGCTATCGGCAATCAGCAATTCCCTAGTTCGCATCGGTCTCTCTGCCACGCAACGTCCAATTGAAGAGGTCGCACGTTTTCTTGTGGGCACATCAAACATCTCAGCAGATGCAAAACCCGACTGTGCCATCGTCGATAGTGGTCACGCGCGTCAACTAGACTTAGCGATTGAACTTCCTGACTCACCTTTGCAGGCTGTAATGTCTGGAGAAGTTTGGGAAGAAGTTTACGATCGACTCGCACAACTCATTCGCGAACACAAAACGACCCTCGTGTTTGTTAATACACGACGTTTGGCCGAGCGTGTAACACGTCATCTCGGCGAACGCATTGGAGATGAGAATATTGCGGCACATCACGGAAGCCTGGCGCGCGAGCAGCGACTCCAAGCTGAGCAACGTCTCAAGGCTGGTGAATTAAGTGCCCTTGTTGCGACCGCCTCGCTCGAGTTGGGCATCGACATCGGTGATGTCAATCTCGTTTGCCAGTTGAGTTCAACCCGCTCGATATCGAGTTTTTTGCAACGCGTTGGGCGCTCTAATCACACAGTTGCTGGTTTTCCCAAGGGCAGAATCTTTCCGTTATCGCGTGACGAGTTAATTGAAGCCGCTGCAATCATCGACTCGGTCAGACGCGGCGAACTGGACCATCTGGAAATACCTGAAAAGCCACTCGACATACTTGCACAGCAAATAGTTGCGGCTGTCGCTCCGGAAGAATGGGGCGAAGATGATGTGTTTGAGACTGTGCGTCGTGCTTATCCCTATCGCAATCTGACGCGTGAAGAGTTTGATTCAGTCTTACGGATGTTGGCGGAAGGGTTCTCCACTAAGCGTGGCCGACGTTCGACTTATCTGCATCATGACGCAGTTAACAAGCGTTTGCGTGGACGGCGCGGCGCGCGCCTGGCTGCGATTACTTCGGGTGGTGCAATTCCAGATACAGCCGATTACGCCGTCGTACTCGAGCCAAGTGATTTACTTATTGGCTCGGTCACTGAAGATTTCGCGATCGAAAGCTTGCAAGGCGACATCTTTCAACTTGGAAATACATCGTGGCGAGTGTTGCGTGTCGAACAGGGGAAGGTGCGGGTGGAAGATGCACATGGACAGCCACCTTCGATTCCGTTCTGGTTGGGAGAAGCACCGGCACGAACCGAAGAGTTATCGGTTTCAGTAGCTCGACTTCGTGACGCAATCGCTGAAAGAGTAAGCGTCACCGCGTTGCAAGAGAATGTTGAAGAAGATGGCAATGAAGGTCTCACGAGGAAACTCGATCTTGAGTCGGCGATTTCGTTCTTAACAGATGAAGTGGGGATTTCTCGTAACGCCGCCGAACAGATGGTTGAATATCTTGCCGGGGCCAAAATAGTTCTTGGTGTCATGCCGTCGCAGAACAACCTCGTGCTGGAGAGGTTTTTTGATGACAGCGGCAGCATGCAACTCGTTTTGCATTCACCTTACGGCAGTCGCTTGAATCGAGCATGGGGGCTTGCGCTTCGCAAACGTTTCTGTCGCAAGTTCAATTTTGAATTGCAGGCGGCTGCGACCGAAGATGCAATTGTTCTGTCGCTTGGGCCAACGCACAGTTTTCCGCTTGAAGATGTTTTCCACTATCTCAATTCCAAATCGGTGCGACAGTTATTGTGTCAGGCATTGTTAGATGCGCCTATGTGGAACATTCGGTGGCGGTGGAACGTCACTCGTTCACTAGCAGTGCTCCGACGACGTGGTGGAAAGAAGATACCTGCGCAGCTCCAGCGAATGGATGCTGAAGATCTACTCACCGCGATCTTTCCCGATCAAGTCGCATGTTTTGAGAATCTCGGTGGGGGCGAGCGTGAAATCCCTGCTCACCCGCTTGTCGATCAAACAGTGAAAGATTGTCTTGAAGAGGCCATGGACATCGATGGCCTCGAGAAACTGCTCACTTCGATCGAGCGAAATGAAAAACATCTCTTTGCGAACGACGTCATTGAAGCATCGCCACTCGCCCAGGAGATTCTGAACGCGCGGCCGTATGCATACCTCGACGATGCCCCGCTTGAGGAGCGGCGAACGCGCGCTGTCTTTCAGCGACGCTGGTTGGATCCGGAGACGGCCAGTGATATGGGACGCCTCGACCAATCGGCGATTGATCGAGTTCGCGATGAAGTTTGGCCTGAACCGCGAAATGCCGATGAGCTCCATGACGCGCTCGTCGAATTGGGATTCATCACAGAACGGGAAGGTGAACCATGGGTCGCGTTGTTTGATGAGTTGAAGACCGAAAAGCGCGCGGCGGTCATGATAGCTGCTGCTGGGAGCGCACGCGTCTCGCCCGCAGACCGGAAATTTCACTCGTCGCAAATTGAACGAGACTCAGCGTGTGCAGGCGAGACGCCTGCGCTCCCAGCACAACGATGGATCGCGGCGGAGAGATTGCCCCAACTCAGTGAGGTTTATCCCAATGTGAGTCTCGAACCTCCAATAGCTGCGCCCGAGAGTTTTACGAGAACCTGGACGCTTGATGAAGCGCTCGTAGAAATATTGCGTGGTCGTTTGGAGGGAATTGGACCAGTAACGGTTCCAGCTCTTGTTGAATCATTTGGTTTAAAGAAGCTGGAGATCGAAACTGGGTTGCTAAAGCTCGAAGCAGAAGGTTTTGTGATTCGAGGTCAATTCACGCCAGGTCTCGGGGAAACAGAGTGGTGCGCTCGCCGCTTACTGGCAAGAATCCACAGCTACACCCTGAATCGCTTGCGCCAGGAGATCGAGCCTGTTTCAGGTGCCGACTTCATTCGTTTCCTACTGGCGTGGCAGAAGCTTGCGCCCGAACATCAGATGGAAGGTCCTGATAGTGTTCGCGCGATCATAGATCAACTCGAAGGTTTCGAAGCGCCTGCAGCTGCATGGGAAGGCGAGCTCCTTCCAAGTCGTCTGGTCGAATACGACCCCGCGTGGCTTGATGCTCTTTGTCTGTCTGGCGAAGTCGTATGGGCCAGACTAACGCCACCAACTCGAACTGCGGCCGACGAAAATGGAATCGAAAGATCACGTGGTGGCGCACCAGTGCGAAATACGCCGATAGCACTTCTTCGCCGGAAGAACTTTGGTTTGTGGAGTTCAGTATTTCCTACCTCGTCGCAGGTTGTTAAAGAGTCGGATTTTTCGACGACGACTCAAACTGTCTTCATGTATTTGCAATCACGCGGCGCTTCGTTTTTTACTGACATTGTCGACAACACAAAATTGCTGCGGAGCCAGGTCGAGGAGTCTTTAGGTGAGCTGGTTGCCAACGGTGTGGTTGTGTCTGACAGTTTTGCAGGATTGCGCGCACTCTTAACGCCAGGCAGCAGAAAGACGCAAGCAGCAGCACGGCGCAAACACCGGCAACCGGTTTACGAAATGGCGAGTGCTGGCCGTTGGTCAATTCTGCAGCGAAATCAAGAGTCCGTCGATTTGGTTAATCGCTTTTCAAATCAAAGGGCGTTTGAACCTCAAGTAGTTGAAGAAATTGGCTGGGTGTTGTTGCGACGCTATGGTGTTGTCTTCAAACGTTTGCTGGAGCGTGAAGGTATTGTGATCCCCTGGAGAGTGTTGTTACGGATGTACCACCGGCTCGAGGCACGTGGCGAGATTCGCGGGGGACGTTTTGTTGCCGGAATCTCAGGTGAACAGTTTGCGCTTCCTGAAGCCGTAGGGATGTTGAGATCGATACGCCGTGAAGGAGCAAAGGACAGTTCAATCTCAGTCAGTGCTGCGGATCCCTTGAATCTCGTTGGCATCATCACCCCAGGAAATCGGGTGACTGCTCACACCAGTAATCGAATCCTCTACCATGACGGTGTTGCGACATGTACGCTCGAAGGTGGCGAAACACGATTCATTGTTGAGTTAAGTCGAGCGATGGAGTGGAAAGCGAAAGCGTCCTTGATGCGCAAAGCGACCCCACCTGAGCTGCGTTCCTATCTGCAACGACCAGCGTAGGTCCTAAATCCCTTGGACGGCAGTCGGTGGATATTTCAAATCTCTTCTACCCGAACGACCCACCTTGTCCCCAGCGCAATTCGCGCGCTAAGGAAGTTTCTTGGCCCCGCGCGTAGAAAGGATTTGAACTATCCATACACTCCCGTGCATGCATACACGCAGAGGGTAGTCCACTTACCGATGTCGTCAGTCCTCCATACGAAATCGTGCTAGAGCGTCACCCGCTTTCTGAGTCTTTCATCAAAAACTAAGGAAAACCGTGAAGGCATGGCAGTTGCTCCTATGGCTATCCGGAGGAGGCTCAGATGAAATCACATTATTCGAACAAAAAGGTTAGTACTTTGCTTCTTGCATTCTTCGTGCTTTTTGGTATCGGTACAATTGCAAGCACGACAGTACAAGCGCAGTATCCGGGGGATTATGGTCAGTACAGACGAGACCGGGATCGGGATTACCGCCGTGATAGAGACAGAGATCGTGACGATCGTTACGATGATCGCTACCGCCGCAACGGCAGATACGACAACTACAACCAGTATGAAGTGGCTCGGCAGCAAGGCTACAACGCCGGCTTGAATGTCGGTGCTTCCGATGCTCAGCGTGGACAAAACTATGACCCGCAGCGTTCACACTACTGGAAGAACGGAGACTCCGGTTATTCGGGCTACGGAAACAGAGGTCAGTATAAACAGGCGTTCCGAGACGCCTTCGTCCAAGGTTATCGTGAAGGTTACTCGCGATATGGTTACAACCGGCGTGGTAATAATGGACGCTGGGGAAATGGACGTTGGGGTAGTATTTGGCCGCGGTAACAAGGATCGATCTCAGATCTTAGAAACCGGATCTTAGATGAAAAAGCCAATCTAAGATCTCAAAGCAAGCAAAAAATCGCCGCGACTTCATTCGAAGTTGCGGCTTTTTTGTGGGTTCGGATTCATTAAGGCCTCCCAAAACTGGAATCGACTCTCGATTGGTTCTTATTAAGTTCTGCAGGGGAGTGAATTATGAGAGTCTTTGCCCAAAAACAATTATCTGTAGTTTCCAGCCCGATAAATTCCGATCAGACCACTTGTGATGTGAACTCCGAAGGAAGGTTTTCATTTCGTGGTTGGTTACAGTCGGTAACCTCAGATCGCCTCAGTTCGCCAATCTATCGTAGACCCAGACTAACAGCGCAGGATGTCGCGCGCGTTAATCACGCCACCATCCGCGAAGGTGAGTCTCATTGCATTTGGCCGCCGTCGGTTTTCGAGCAGTTTTGGGGCGCCGATGTGATCAGAGAAAGCAACACCCAGCATTATGTACTTCGCGATGCAAACCTCACGCGCGTGGAACACAAGAAACGCCAACGGGGAAGCTAGCTCTCGCGAGTTTCCCGTTGGTTTCCGAACAACCCGCAGAAAGTGTCCTTGTCAAAGATCGAACGCCATAGGCGGAAGATCAAATCTCATTAGCTAAGATTCAAGATCTCAACGCTTTCTCATTTCTTCGCGTTCTGTTCATCCAACCACGTCTTCAATGGTGCGAAGTAGTCGATAATCGCTGTCGCGTCCATCTTGTCTTCGCCCGTCATCGCCTTTAACGCTTCCGGCCACGGCTTGCTCAGTCCCATTGCCAGCATCGTCTTCAGCTTCTCCCCTGCTTTCTTGTTCCCATAGATCGAACATTGATAGAGCGGGCCACTGAACCCAGCCTCACGACACAATGCACGATGAAACTGGAATTGAAGAATGGCTGCTAAAAAATAACGCGCGTAAGGAGTGTTTGAAGCGACGTGGTATTTCGCGCCGGGATCGAAATCCGCTTCACTTCGCGGCGCAGGCGGAGCAACACCCTGGTATTTCTCCCTCAGGTCCCACCATGCTTTGTTGTAGTCATTTGGGCCAACTTCGCCAGAGAAAACTTTCCAACGCCATTGATCCACGAGATATCCGAACGGCAGAAATGCGACTTTGTCGAGTGCTCGATTCAACAGAAATCCGATGTCGGCACTTTGTTCCGGCACTTTGTCGATTAGCCCAATCTGCTTCAGGTAAGCCGGTGTTACTGAAAGTGCGATTGTGTCACCAATCGCTTCGTGAAAGGCGTCGTTAGCACTGTCGCGGTAGAGAAATGGCTGCGACGCATAAGCCATTTGATAGTAGTTGTGGCCAAGTTCGTGATGGACCGTGGTGAAATCTTCCTCATTGATTTGTACGCACATTTTAAGGCGCACGTCTTTATCGAAGTCGACATCCCACGCGCTTGCGTGACAAACAACATCGCGATCCGCCGGTTTGGTGAAGAGTGAGCGTTCCCAGAATGTTTGCGGAAGCTGTTCAAAACCGAGAGAGGTAAAGAACGACTCACCATAGCGGACCATCTGCTTCGCGTCGGTGTTCCGCGATTTGAGAATTTGGGTAAGGTCGTAACCGCGATCCCCGGTTGCTGGAGCGAGCAATGGATAGACGTTGCTCCACGTTTGCGCCCACATGTTACCGAGCAGGTGTGCAGGGATTGGTTTGTCTTCAGCGACGACATCCTTACCGTATTTTTCTGAAAGCTTGTGACGAGTGTAAGTGTAGAGCGAATCGTAGAGTGGCTTAACTTGTTGCCAGAGTCGTTCCATTTCGGCGGCAAATGCGTCAGGCTCCATGTCGTACTTGGAACGCCACATCGCGCCCGTATCTTTGAAGCCCATCTCCTTCGCACCTTTGTTACTCAGTTCGACGAAGCGGACGTAGTCTTTGCGAAACGGCGGAGATATCTGGTGCCAACCCGACCAGATCTTCTTCAACTGTTCAGGATCGCGAGACTGCGCCATGATCTCTTCCAAATCACCAAGACTGAGACACTTGCCATTCTCGCCGTCAGGACAGTACTTGCCCTTGCCATAATCGCCTTCCATTGATGCAGCGATCTTTGTGAGTTCTTCCCGTTCCTTGGGATCCTTAGGTGCAGGAAGCGTCAGTGAGAGCTTGAGAAGTTTCAGCTTTCGTTGTTCGTCTGGCGAGAGGTTCTGTCCGTCAAATTTTCGCGCTTGCTCAGCAAGCTCCGTAGTTGCAGCGATCAGATCTGTGTTCGCTTGAGCCGATAGTGATTCAGTATCGTCTGTAATAAAAGTGCTCTTCACCCAATCCGCGCGTGAAAACTTGATGTTGAGATCAAGCAAACGCTTTTCAGCATCGCCAAGAAAGCCAGCAGCATCGTTGGTATTTGCGGCAGAGTTGGTTGCGGGTGTTCCCGGATTTACACATGACGACATAACTGAGATTCCGATGAGAATAGAGATTAGCCCAAGGCAGATTAGCCGATGTTGGCGCATGAGGTCACAGAGCCTCCTCGTAAGAACGTTCAGGGGTCTTTGGTTTTGGGGATCAAATGCATTATTAAACATCTGCGGCCCAGAGCTCAACTTAGGTTCACTTTAGTAGTACTCCGAAATGATGGTTCAGGCTCTTCTGTCGGGACACCTCCTTGGAGTGCGCCGGCCCGGCCTCGCTTTGTTATAGCGACAACTTAGAGCTAACACAGTTCAGGAATTATAGAGCGACGCCGGGCCGTCGCACTCCAAGGAGGTGTGCGACAGAAGAGCTTGAATGATGTTCCCAACGCGACTACTAAAGGGAATTTAAAATGACCTCTCTGCGGCATTTTAGAAAAGGAGCAACTTATGAGGACGACCTTCGTTACAGTGCTTTTGATTTTGACATCATTGTGTTTAGTTACCACCGCCAAATTCCATATTCAACCAACTCCTCCTAAAGCCGAGGACGACTTCACACTGGTTAAGGTTGCGGATGGTATTTACGCTGCGATTGCAAAACCCGGCGGATTAGCATCAGGCAACGCCGGATTCATCGCGTCTGATGAGGGAGTAATCGTCTTCGACACCTTTTATACACCCACGGCAATCAAGGAATTAATAACTGCAATTGGTGAGCAAACGAAGGCGCCAATCAAGTACGCGGTGAACAGTCACTATCATTTAGATCATACTGGCGGCAACCAGGTGTTTGCGGCGATGAAGGTGCCAATCATCGGTCACGCAAAGTTGCTTGAATGGGAGACGACGAAGAACAAACGTTTTCTTCCTGACGCTGCTGAACTTGCTCGTCGACGTGCAGATGCCGTGAAGCAGTTGAACGAAACGCCGGCCGATGCGACTGATAAGCGCACTCAACTCGAGCGTCAAATACGTCGCCTGGATGAATTGGCCAGCATCACTCTGACAAACCCCACGGAGACGTTTAGTTCAGGAACACGCAAGTTAAAGATTGGTAAGAGGGAAGTGATTCTGTTTACGTTACCAGGCCATACAGGAGGTGACGTTCTTGCGTACGTACCCGATGCAAATGTCGTGTTCACCGGCGATATGAGTTGGCGCAAAACGTTGCCAAATTTAGTCGACGCGACAGTAAACGATTGGATTCCCTCGCTCGACAAGCTTCTCAAAGATTATCCGACGGCGAAATTTGTTCCGGGACATGGGGAGGTAGCGACTGCGGATGACGTTCGCGAGTTTCGCAACTATTTAGAAAACCTGCACACGAGAGTGCAGAAAGCGATCGCAGATGGTCTAACCCTCGATCAAGCAAAACAGCAGTTGACGTTACCTGAGCAGTACAGCAGTTTTGCGTTCAAGAATTTTGCAGTGCCAAATATTGAAGACATGTACAAAGAGTTGCAAGGCACAAAGGGAAAGTGAGAACGAACCGTTTGAACGGCAGAAGGCAGTAGGCATCAGCACATAAATCTTTAGAGTGGCCAACAGGAAGGACGCAATCCTTTCAACAAATCTTGAGATTAGTTTCCTGACCGAGGAGACAAACAATGTTCGTAATACTCGGCATAGCAGGGAGCTTACGCAAAACATCATTCAATCGCGCCGCTTTGCGTGCGGCGCAGGAACTCGCGCCAGAGGGGTCGAGAATTGACATCTTCGAAATAGATGGTCTACCCGGATTTAATCAGGACGACGAAGCGAATCCCCCAGCTAAAGTCGTCGAATTGAAACAACGAATTCGCGCTGCGGATGCAATACTGTTTGTAACTCCCGAATATAACTATTCGGTGCCAGGCGTTTTGAAAAATGCAATTGATTGGGCGTCGCGACCGTATGGTGACAGTGCGTGGACTGGTAAAACGGTCGCAGTGATGGGCGCTTCCGTAGGAGTACTCGGAACAACTCGAGCTCAGTACCACCTGCGACAAATGTTTGTTTTCCTAAATATGTACGCAGTAAACCAACCTGAGATAATGATCGCGAACGCGCACAAACATTTCGATGAGCAGGGAAATCTCACAGACGAAACCGCGAAGAAACTAATCCGACAATTGCTGGAAGAGTTGGTGCGGTTTAGTCGGAAATTGCAATCTGCGAGCTAGACACTGTAAAGCGCTTCGAGTCGAGAGGTGCGCTCACTCTGAGGCTGATGTTTTATATTAGGGAGTAACCAGCCCTTTCTTGATGTTCCGCTGCCAGGCCTCGTAGTTTCTGATCCGGCGTTTCGCCTGTTTGCGAGTGAGTTTCATTTCCTGTGCTACGAAATCGATGCGAGAGGTTCGGTCCTTCTTCTTGTCGTAGCGATCACCAGGTGCCTTCAGGTAGATCTTATAGGCGTATGTCCACTCTGCTTTTACTTCCTCGGTGGCTTGTACTCCTCGTCTTTCTGGCATGTTGCGGGCTCCCTTCGAAATTATCGGGTGAAGATTCTACACTTAAAGAAGGCTAACGGTAAGTCTCAAAATATCTTCCCATGGTCTAACTTCTTTCAGCCGTGGCAGGTCTCCTCAACTTCACTAACGACATCACACTTCCGATTAGCGCCACCGCGATTAATCCATACACGGCATAGACCAGGTATTCCGAATTCAAATATTCAATCACTCGTCGACCGAATGAGAGTGCCAACACGCCTTCGATCGTGAATCGAATGAGGCGTCCAACAAAGACAAGCGTGAGCAATGTCTTGCGTGGCACCTGCAAGGCTGACGCCGTCATGACTACGGGTGTGAAGGGAAAGGGTGGCGGCATGAGCGTAGCAAAAAAAATGGTTAGCTCTGCCTTGTCCAAGATCTTGCTGCTTAATGACTCGAGCTTTTGTTTACCGACGAAACGACTGAGCCCAGCCTGACCAGTCTTTCGCATAATCACGTCGACGGAGAGCACGCCAAGTACGGATCCAATAGCCGCAACTATCACGTAGGCCATCCACGGCAACTCTCGCGAACGCGAACTGATTAGCGCGATGAGCAGGAGATCGTTTCCGAATGGCAGAACGAGAAACGAAGAATCAATTGTACTCAACAGCAGCACACCTAATATTCCAAGCCGCCGGAAAAACCTGAAGATCAGGTGCGTGCTGGAGGCAGCAAGAAGTGTGGATACCACGTTCAATTTACTACTCTGACCGCGCTCATTTCACAAGCGTGTGGGCTCAGGTGGCTTCCATAAGAGTATTTCGTTCTAAGTCCGTTGAACGGTTGCTCGATTAGAAAGAACGAAGCACTCGAAACCAGTATTGCGACGGCGAACCTGGCCCACGCATTGCCCTCTCCGAACAAAAAGTAAAGGCTGGTTGTCTTGAGTAGAAGCCAGTGCCATTTTGACTTAAAACGACGCACGAAATTACCAGTTGATGAGGCACAAGCAAATCGGCTGCTAAGGATTGTTGATTGCCGATTGCTAATTGCTGATTTGCATTGTGAAATTCTTAAACCAGCAAACAGCAATCAGCAATCGACCAATGGCTCTATGGTTGTCGGAATGTGAAGGTTTGACCAAAGCCTCGAAATGGACCGGGGTTTTGTTGCTGTTGCACTTCGAGACCGAGTAGACCTTGAATGATCGATAGCCTTGTCATGATGCGAGGTTCTGCTAACTGGAAATGTCCGGCCACCATTTCCGAACGCTCGAAATCGGTGCGAGCCAGCAGGGCCAACTCCTGACCATAACGGCTAATCATTGCTGTCAATCCTCCGCCACCCTGTAGAGGCAATTCACCGTCTCGAAAAATATTTACTTCGAAGCCATTTAAGACAGCGGCCGCAGTGAGAAGTTCATTCAATTGACCTATGCCGGAGTCAAGGATTTCAAAACTGCGAGCAGGCTCAACTACAGCAAATGCGTGTGCTACTCGGAGCTGTTGCTCGAAGTTTTCGTACCCTGTCGCGCGACGATTCGTCAACTGACGAGCTTCTTCCAACACCTGTTTTGCCAACTTCGAATTGCTCTTTGCGATATCATCAGCCATGCGGAGCAGCAAATCGATCCGGTCGTTGTCGGAGGTTAGACGTGAGATCTGTTGTCGAATCTCCTCGATACGTACGCCTTCTGCCTTTGTGGCCATTTCGCGGAATTCAATTCGTTGCATCACCACGTCGCGAGCGCTGCCTTGCAAATGATCGTTTGCAATTTGTCGCGCCTGGTCCGCATTGCCATCATCCAGTGCTCGCGAGGCAGCCTCCTGATAGATGCGTGGTTGCATTTGTGGAGGCGCTGTTGCTGCAGCCTTAACGAGCGAATCAGCAGTAGCGTCTCCGGATGCCATCTGTGACATAGCTTGAGCGAAATTCTGTCGAGGGTTATCACCCATGCCAAGCTCAGTCATCTTCTGTCGGACCG